>NZ_JBTNDR010000024.1:0-62369 GCF_054510895.1 Arthrobacter sp. HLT1-20
TACTGCGAGAGCGTCCCGGAAAATCCAGCCACTACTGCGAGAGCGTCCCGGAAAATCCAGCCACTACTGCGAGAGCGTCCCGGAAAATCCAGCCACTACTGCGAGAGCGTCCCGGAAAATCCAGCCACTACTGCGAGAGCGTCGAAAGGGCCGGGGATTGACATCTTCCTGTGAGCCGTGTCATAGTCTCCCTTATGAACTTGTCAGACAGCTGGACAGCAGGACAGGGGCCCATTGTGCGGGTCAGTGCCGCGGAAGCCGTATTCAAGGCCATCCGCACTGCCATTGAGAACGGCGCCCTGCAACTCGGCACCAAGCTCAG
The DNA here is from genome assembly GCF_054510895.1 of Arthrobacter sp. HLT1-20. Lineage (NCBI taxonomy): Bacteria > Bacillati > Actinomycetota > Actinomycetes > Micrococcales > Micrococcaceae > Arthrobacter > Arthrobacter sp. HLT1-20. Next base: position 323 of record NZ_JBTNDR010000024.1, read on the forward strand.
CAGTGAAACCTCACTCGCAGCCCAGTACGGCGTGAGCCGTTCCGTGATCCGAGAAGCGCTGCGCTCCTGCACCGCCCTGGGCCTGACCGAAACGCTCACGGGCAAGGGCACCTTTGTCATCGCCAACAGCGCCTCGAACGATCTTGTCCTGAGCAAGTTCTCCGCCCGCAGCCTCATGGAGGCCCGCCCCCACATCGAAGTGCCGGCCGCCGAATTTGCCGCCACCCGCCGCACCGCCGAACAACTCGAGGAAATGCGCGGCATCCTGGCCCTCATGGCCGAGGAAGACGACCCCGAAATCTGGGTCAGCCTCGACGCCAGCTTCCACGCCGCCATCGCCAAGGCCAGCGGCAACGGCGTGTTTGAGCGCGTCATCAACGACATCCGCGACGCCATGGCCAAGCAGTCCGAGACCATCAACCTGATCACCGGGCGCAAGAGCACCTCGGATGCCGAACACAGCCTCATCCTGGCCGCGATCGCCCACGGCAACTCCGCGGACGCCGGCCGCGCCATGGCCGTCCACCTGAGCGCCGTGGACACCGCACTAAGCCTCATCATGGGAGCAGAACAATCATGAGCACCAACCACTTTCCCGCCCACGCGCCGCTCGCCGTGCAGACCCGCGGCGAGCTCGTTGAAAGCGTCCACTTTGGTTCGCTCGTTGCCCTGAAGCACGACGGCGGGAGCCTCCTCGCGCGCGGAGAGCCCGCCGCCCGCGTGTACCCCCGATCGGCCCTGAAGCCGTTGATCGCCGTCGCCATGCTGCGGGCCGGTCTGGAGCTCCCGGCCGAACAGCTGGCCCTGGCCGCGGCAAGCCACTCCGGCGCAGAAAAGCACCAAGAAACAGCAGCCGCCATCCTTGCCGACGCCGGGCTCCAGCCTGCGGACCTGCGCAACTCCACGGACATTCCCTACGGCCCAGCAGAACGTGAGGCGTGGCTGCGCGCCGGCCACGGGCCCACACAGCTGGCCCAAAACTGCTCCGGCAAGCACGCCGCACTGCTGGCCACCTGCGTCAAAAATGGTTGGCCGCTGGAAAGCTACCTGGATAAGGAGCACCCGCTGACAGTCCTGATCCGCGACGTGGTGGCGGAGCTGACCGGCGAAACGATCACCGCCATCAGCACCGACGGTTGCGGCACGGAGGTGTTTGGCCTGTCCCTGACCGGCATGGCCCGCGCCTTCGCCCGCCTGGTAAAAGCGGCCCCGGGCACGCCCGAACGCCGCGTTGCCGACGCCATGCGTGCGCATCCGGAAATGGTGGCCGGCCACGGACGGGACGTAACAGCCCTCATGGAGGCCGTCCCCGGACTGCTGGCCAAGGACGGCTTCGAGGGCATCCAGGTCATCGCGCTGGCTGACGGCAGCGCGCTGGCGCTGAAGATTTCCGACGGCGGCGACCGTGCCCGGATGCCCGCGGCAGTCCCGGCACTGCTGGCATTGGGTGTTGAGCCAGAACTGTTGGCACCATTCAACGAGCTGCCCGTATACGGCGGCGGTCATCCCGTGGGCGAACTGCGCGGATTGCCAGTCGCCGGTTAGCCGCAAGGCCGCCTGACCAGAACGCCGAGCAGCCACCCAAGACCCATCACCATCCGCATTTTCGGCCCAATGACGTGCCAGCATCAAGGAGAACCATGACAGAGCTCAACAATCCCGTGCAGCATCCGCCCGCGTACCGCAGCGAGCACGACCTGATCGGCGACCGTGACATCCCCGTGGACGCCTACTGGGGCGTGCACACCCTGCGCGCCGTGGAAAACTTCCCCATCACCGGGATTCCGCTGAGCACCAACACCCACCTGGTCAACGGTCTGGCCATGGTCAAGCAGGCGGCCGCACAGGCCAACCATGAGCTTGGCCTGCTGGACGAGGTCCGTGCCGGGGCCATCATCGCTGCCTGCCAGGAGATCATTGCCGGGGCGCTGCATGAGCAGTTCGTGGTGGACGTCATTCAGGGTGGCGCCGGGACGTCGTCGAACATGAACGCCAATGAGGTCATCGCCAACCGCGCCCTGGAACTCATGGGCCACAGCAAGGGCGAATACCAGTTCCTGCACCCGAATGATCACGTGAACCTGAGCCAGTCCACCAATGATGTATATCCGACGGCGGTCAACGTGGCCACCATTTTCGGGGCCAAGCAGCTAGTGACCGCCATGGAGTACCTGTGCGATGCTTTTGCCGTGAAGGCTGTGGAATTCCGCACCGTGGTGAAGATGGGCCGCACCCAATTGCAGGACGCGGTGCCCATGACGCTGGGCCAGGAATTCAACGCCTACGCCGTCACCATGGGGGAGGACCGGGCGCGCCTGGCCGAATCCACCATGCTGGTCCACGAGATCAACCTCGGCGCCACGGCCATCGGCACCGGCCTCAACGCCCCCATTGGGTACTCGGCGCTGGCCTGCCGCCACCTGGCGGAGATTTCCGGGCTGCCGCTGACAACCTCCATTGACCTCATCGAAGCCACACAGGACGTCGGCGCTTTTGTGCACCTCTCGGGAGTGCTCAAGCGTGTGGCCGTGAAACTGTCCAAGATCTGCAACGACCTGCGCCTGCTCTCCTCCGGGCCGCGTGCCGGCTTTGGCGAGATCACGCTGCCCGCCGTCCAAGCTGGGTCCTCGATCATGCCCGGCAAGGTCAACCCCGTGATCCCCGAGGTCGTCAATCAGGTGGCGTACGAGGTTATTGGCAATGACGTCACCATCACCATGGCGGCCGAGGGCGGGCAGCTGCAGCTCAACGCCTTTGAGCCGATCATTGTGCACAGCCTGAACAAGAGCATGACCCACTTGGAGGCCGCCTGCATCACGCTGGCCGACAAGTGCATCCGCGGCATCACGGCCCACGAGGACAAGCTGCGCGAACAGGTGGAACACTCCATCGGCCTGGTCACGGCGCTCACCCCGCGCCTGGGATACGCCACTTCCACGGCCATCGCGCTGGAAGCCCTGGCGACCGGCCGCGGCGTGGCGGAACTGGTGCTGGAACACAAGTTGCTCACCGCTGAGCAACTGCAGGAATTGCTGCGCCCGGAACACCTCGCCAACTTAGCTGACTAACACCGCCAAGGGGCAACGACGCAGGGGGCGGCGAAGCCACACGGCGCAGAAGAAAAGGATTTGCACCATGAACCACCACGAAAGAACCGACGTGTCTGACCTAGTCCAAGATGCCCCCAATACCTCGCTGACAGCGGAGGACGCCGGGCTGCACAAGGGCTTGAAAACCCGCCAAATCCAGATGATCGCCATTGGCGGGGCCATTGGAACGGGGCTGTTCATGGGCGCCGGTGGACGCCTTGCCAGTGCGGGCCCCGCACTCATGTTCAGCTACGCGATCTGCGGTTTCTTTGCCTTCCTCATTTTGCGGGCCTTGGGCGAACTCATTATTCACCGGCCCAGTTCGGGCTCCTTTGTGTCCTACGCCCGGGAGTTCTTCGGGGAAAAGGCGGCTTTTGTTTCCGGCTGGCTGTACTGGCTCAACTGGGCCATGACAGCCATTGTGGACATCACCGCAGTGGCGCTCTACATGCACTTCTTCGCCAAATACGTGCCCTGGATGGGGTCGGTGCCGCAGTGGATTTGGGCGCTGGCGGCGCTGTTGTTGGTGCTGGGGCTGAACCTGGTCTCCGTGAAGGTCTTCGGTGAGATGGAGTTCTGGTTCGCGCTGATCAAGGTGGTTGCACTGGTGACCTTCCTGCTGGTGGGCACGTACTTTGTCATCTTCGGAACCCCTGTGGCAGGGCAGGACGTTGGGTTCAGCCTGATCACGGACAACGGCGGATTCTTCCCGAACGGGCTGCTGCCGGTGGTGGTGGTCATGCAGGGCGTGGTGTTTGCGTACGCATCCATTGAGTTGATTGGCACCGCGGCCGGCGAAACGCAGAACCCGGAAAAGGTCATGCCGAAGGCCATCAACACAGTCATCATCCGGATTGCCGTGTTCTATGTGGGCTCCTTGATCCTGCTCTCGCTGCTGCTGCCCTACACCGCCTACAAGGCGGGGGAGAGCCCCTTCGTCACCTTCTTCGGCTCCATTGGTGTTGACGGCATTGACGCCATCATGAACCTTGTGGTGCTCACGGCGGCCATGTCGTCCCTGAATGCCGGGCTGTACTCCACCGGCCGGATCCTGCGTTCCATGGCCCTGTTCCGGCTGTCGAAAAAGGGGGAGGCCATCCGGCCTTCGTTCCGCATGATTGGCGCCCCGTACACGGGCTACCTGACACTCGCATTCCTGCTGACCGTGCTGGTGCTCATGGCGTTCGACAGCCCCGTGGGCACCTGGACCATTGGTTCGCTGGTGGTCATCATTCCGGCGCTCATCGTGGGCTGGTACCTCAGCCGCGGACGCATCAACCAGATTGCCGCGGACCGCCATACGGACACCCACAGCCACCCGGTGGGTGCACACCACGGCAGAACTCAGGCGGAAGACTAAGGCTCCACGAGGGTGCCGGGAATATCCTCCGGCACCCCAAGGTTGACTCTATTAGATGCAAACGCATGAATAGTTTGAGTTCACCAAGGAGTAGTTGTGCAACGTAGCGTAGTGGTCATATCTGCCGGTCTGGGAGTTCCGTCCTCCACCCGCATGCTGGCAGACCAGATGGGTGCCGAGGTTCAGGCGCAGTTGGCCGCGCAGGGCATCGCAGCCGTGCTGGACGTCATCGACCTGCGCGATTTCGCCACCGACATTGCCAACAACATGGTCACCGGGTACGCCGGCCCCGCCCTGAATGATGTGGTGCGGCGGGTGGCTGCGGCCGACGCCATGATTGCCGTGACCCCCACCTTCAGCGCCTCCTACAGCGGTTTGTTCAAATCGTTCTTTGATGTTTTGGACCCGAAGTTCCTTGACGGCATGCCCGTGTTGTTCGGCGCCACGGGCGGTTCCTCGCGCCATTCGCTGGTCCTGGACATGGCCATCCGCCCACTGTTCAGCTACCTGCGCGCCAACACGATGGCAACGGCCATCTACGCCTCGCCCGAGGATTGGGGCACTGCCGGGACGCAGTCGCTGGAACGCCGGATTGCCCAAGGCGCCGGCGAGCTTGCCGCCGTCGTGGTTTCACACGCAGGTACGACGCCGGCCGGCACGGACACCCCCGCCTCACCGTCCGCCGCGTCCCCGGTTGTTGGGCACAGGGAAAAAAGGGCACAACGCGAAACCTCTGACATGACCTCCCTGCCGTTCGAGCAGCTGCTCGCCCAGACGCAGGCCCGCTAACCTCCCGGAAGTACCGCAGAAGCGCCGCCCAACGAGCCGGTGCAGCCCTAGAAAATGGGTTGCACCGGCTTGCTGGTCAGTGGTGGCGGGTCCAGTTGATCGAGCACCACGCGCAGGGCCGTGCTGTAGTCATCGGGGTGGATCTCCGGACTCGCGTGGCCCGTGCGGGGCACGTTGTAGGCAAAGTGCGGGTTTCGGGGGAATAACGACTCCCAGCCCAGCGTGGCAGCGCGGGCGTTGACAATAAAATCCCCCGGATCGTAGATCAGCCCGATGCCCGTACTGCCGGGGACCCCGCCGTCGTACTGGGCGGGGAAGGCCTGCAGGAACGTCGCCTGGGTGGTGCTCAGGATCAGCGAGTTGCTTTCCGGGTCGAAGGACCGGGCAAGTCCGCTGCGCGCGGCCTGATACATGCCCTGGCCGTTGGAGTTGGACAGCCCGCCGAACAGGCCTGCGCCCACCCGGCCCAGCAGTCCCAGGTAGGGGACCACCTGGCCGGCCACGGAAATGTACGCCTTGCCCGGATCCAGGATGTCGCGCACATTGCTGGGGCTTGAACCCATCACCACCACGGGCACCGTGATGCCATTCTGGGAAAGCAGGGAGGCCAGAACGGCCGCCGCCATGCCGCCAAAGCTATCGCCGTAGAAGTACACGGTGTTGATGTTGCGCGCAAACGCATCGCGCTGGATGGCGATGAAAAGCTGCGCAATGTCGATGCCCTCGTTGGAGTAGCCAATGTACGAGGCCGGCGCGCGCTGGTTCATGGCCCCTTGTAGTGCTGCCAGTTTCCGTCCGGCATCGCGGTGGCTGACCCTGAACCCGCCCAGCAGGTACCAGGTCTTGCCCGAAAAACGCTGTGCGGCCGTCCGGTTTTCCTCGTTGTCGGGGGTGGTGATGCGGTACTGGCTGCGCTCCGTCAGCAAATAGTCGGCGGCAATGTTGGCCTGGAACGCTGTGGTGATGGCCGCCGTGCCCAGGGTGGCGAGAAACATTCGCCGCGGCACATCAGGAATCTGGCGCGTTTTTCCGGCGGCGGGGGCTTGCCCTTCCGGCTCGCCGTCCTGCTGTGTGGGCGGAACTTCTGCGCTGCTACTCATGGTCAATCACTGCCATTCTGCCACGCCTAACTTTCGATCGAGGCAACAATCTTGGTAATGTGGGCGGCCCGTTCCGCCACGGTCTCCGGCCGGCCCTTGATGCCCGGGCGTTGCTGCCACGGCAGGGGGCCACCCGCTTGCCTGTACTCCACGCCTGCGGCATCCAGCCGGGCCAGGTGCGCCGCAAGGCGGGTGCTGAAGCCCGGCAAATCCTTCTCCGGCGCGCTCCACAAAACCTCTGCCATGGCGCACAGGCGCGGGAAAGCCATGTAGTCCAGCATGCGGGTGGAATCGATGTGCTCGGTCCACAGATTGGCCTGCCCGCCCAGAATGTGGCGTTCCTGCTCGGGGCTCAAGCCCGGCGGCACCGGGTCAAAACCGTACACGTCGGCAACGCCCAGAGGGATGGAAACGGGGATGGGTTCGGCGGCCAGCTCCGACTGCCTGTAGTCAAAGTACGCCAGATCGTCAGGGCAGCAGACAACGTCGTGGCCGCGTCGGGCAGCGCTCAGGGCGCCCGTCATGCCGCGCCAGGAGGCAACCGTGGCTGTGGGGGCCAGCTCGCCCTCCAGGATTTCGTCCCAGCCAAAGACGCGCCGCCCGCGGGCTGAAATGTGCTTGTCCATCTGGGCGATGAACCACGTCTGCAGATCCTCGGCCCGGTCCAGCCCCAGCTCCGCCATGCGCTCCAGCGATCGGGGGTCGGCGCGCCACTGGTCCTTGGGGCATTCGTCCCCGCCAATGCCAATGTACGTGCCGGGGAAGAGGTCCATGATCTCGTCAAAGACGTTGTTGAAGAACTCCACGGTGGCGTCCTCCACGTTCAGTACGTTGTAGTTGATGCCCCACCGCGTGTAAACCTCCATGGCATCTCCTTGTACGCCCAGTTCCGGGTAGGCCGCCAAGGCTGCCTGTACATGGCCGGGTGTTTCAATTTCCGGCACCACGTCAATGAAGCGGGCGGCGGCGTAGGCCACGATCTCGCGGATGTCGTCCTGGGTGTAGAAGCCGCCGTGGGGCCGGCCGTCGGTGCCCGCATCGGCACCGGCGCCCACCTGGGTTTCGCGGCGCCAGGCGCCAACCTCAGTCAGCTTGGGGTAGCGCAGAATCTCCACACGCCAGCCCTGGTCGTCAGTGAGGTGCAGGTGCAGGGTGTTGAGCTTGTGCATGGACATAAGGTCGATGAACCGCAGGATCTCGCGTTTGGGCATGAAATGCCGCACCACGTCCAGCATGGTGCCGCGCCATCCGAATCGGGGTTTGTCAGCAATGTGGCAGGCGGGCGCAGCCCAGTGCACGCCGGCAACGGGAGCCGTGCGGAAAATGGCGGCCGGCAGCAGCTGCAGCAAGGTCTGGCAGCCATGGAAGACGCCCGCAGCATCGCCGCCGCGCACCTCAACCCTGCCGGGGGAGACCGCCAAGGCGTATTCCGCCTGGCCCAGCCCGGCATCAAGGCGGAGGGAAATGTCCGCGTCACCGTCGCAGACCATCAGCGGAAATCCCGTGGCCGGTCGCAGTGCGTCTTGCAGGCCGATCGCCACGGACTCCAGGCCCGGCGCACAGGAAAGTGTTGTGGTGGCGCTCAGCAAGAACTCGCCGTCCCGGCGATCTTCGTGGGCGGGGCGGGGCAGCAGCGGCAAGGCAGTGGACGGCATGGGACGGTTCCTTCGTGGCTGGCGTGGGATGTTCATCGGCTATTGCAATAGAGTATTTCATAATAGAAGAGCGCTAGAAGGGATTGCGCCATGGAACGCCTCGGCATCAACTCACCCAAGACCTTGCGCTGGATGAATTCACGGGCCCTGCTGGCCGCCCTGATGGAAGCTGGCCGGCAGGTCAGCGTCACGGAACTCGCAGGGCAGTTGGGGCTGACCCGGCCCACGGTGGAAGCTGCACTGGTGGATTTGCTGGCTGAGGGCTGGGTGGCGGAGAGCAGCCCTGCGCCCACGCCCCACAAGGCCGGCCGCCGGGCGCGGCTGTACCAGTTCCGCGCCAACGCCGGGTACTTGCTGGGGATCGACATGGGGCCGAGGCAGGTCCACGCCATGCTGGCCAACCTGCAGGGCAAAATTGTTGCAAGCGTGCGCCACAGCGGGTTGGACATCGCAGCCGGGGCCGGCGCCGAATCAGCGCTGCAAACTGCCGTGCGTGAGGTCCTGGCCCAGGCCGGTGTACCGCCCACGGCCGTGGTTGCTGCGGCGATCGGGGTGCCGGGTGTTGTCAGCCGCGGCGGGGAATTGGTGCGCTCGGTGGTGGTGCCGGACTGGATTGCGGGCGGAACCCTGGGCAGGATTGCCGCCTTCCTGCACCCGGCCGTGACGCTCTTGGACAACGACGCGCGGCTGGCCACCACCGCTGAAGCGGCAGGCGGGGTGCTGGCTGGCGTGGACAACGGCGTTCATGTGGTTCTGGGGCGGCAGATGGGAGCCGGGCTGCTCATCGACGGCAAAGTGGTGCGGGGCCATCACGGTGCAGCGGGTGAAATTGGTGGCTTGGGCAGCCTGGGCTGGGCCGCGGCAGCGGACGCCGTGGCTGGCCCGGATGGCAGCGTTGCCGCTGTTGTGGAGGGTGCCGCACGGGGCGAGGCTTGGGCGGTTGCTGCTGTGGAGGATTTTGCCAAGCGTGTGGCGAACGGGATTGCAGCCCTGTCCCTGGCGGTTGATCCGGAGGTGATCAGTGTAGGTGGGGACATGGCAGCTGCTGGGGAGTTGCTGCTGCACCCGCTGCGGGAGGCTGTGGCGCGTCTGGGCATGTTTGAACCGGAGCTGCACCTCTCGGCCGTGGGTGCCGATGCCGTCATGCTCGGGGCGCTGGCGCATGCCCGCGACCACTTCCGCCATAATGTTCTGGAGCTTGCCGCGCTGGTTCCGCGGCCGCTGTGAGTGGACGAATTGACCCCATTTGTAGCTATGAATGTGCCGGGCGTCAACTAGACTGATGGGGTGAGCGAGCCGTACCCAGATCAGAGCATGGAGTCCCCGGATGGAGCATCCGCCGGGGAACTGTTGGGGCGCCGCTACTCGGGGCTTGAATCCTCGCAGCGGGCCAGTGAACGGCATCGCCGCCTGGTCGCTGCAGGTTTGGATGTTTTCGGCACCCTGGGGTACCAGAGCTCCAAGATCAAGACCTTGTGCAAGAGCGCCGGTCTCAGCGAGAGATACTTCTATGAGTCCTTTGAATCGCGCGAGCACCTGCTCGGTACCGTGTTTAATCATTTGGATGCACTGTTGACGGTACAAATTGCCGATGCACTCCAGGCCCCGGGATTGGATCTGTTGGCGTCAGCGCGAGCCGGCATGGAAGCGGTGGTCAACTTCATGCTCAACGACCCCCGCCATGCACGGATCATGTTGGTGGAGGTGGTGGGCGTTTCGCCCGGGCTCGAAGCCAAACGCCACCAATCCATGAGTGAATTCGCCGACGAGTCGCTGCAGGTGCTGTTGTTGTTGAGCGGGATCGATCCCGGGCGTGGGCAGGAACAGCTCACGGCAAGGCTGGGCGCCGTGGAGGCTGCGAGAATCTTTGAATGTGCGCGGCTCACGGCCATCTCCATGGTGGGCGGCGTCAACAACATGATGCTCGATGCCTTGCTCGGCGGGACCACCCACGATACCGAGCGCATCAGTGACGTAGCTTTTCAACTCATCTACAACGCTTCCCTCGGCATTCGGGTGCTCGCCGAACAACCGTAGCTCCCACGCCCACCTGCGTGGCAGGCATGACCGGTGACGTCATTGTGTCAACACACCAACTCCCTGCCTAGGCTATAATCCGAGCGGATGGCACCATGGGAGCATGCAGGATTTTTGGCAGTTTGCCGGTAGTTATTGGTGGTTGGCCATCCCCTTGGGTGGCGTTGTAGCTGGGTGGGGGCGGGCCTGGGCCAAGTCCGGCGAGCGGCGGCACCAGCGCAAAATTGAACTCTACAAGCTGGCGCATCCGGAGGTGGCCGGCCTGGATGTGACGGCCGGGCACGCCGCCGTCGGGCGAACTGCCGCCGAGCCTGCGCCCACAGCCTACTCGGAAACCGACGTTGCCAAACTGATGGCAGAGCACGACGCCGTCAACAGGCGGTGGCTGGACTACGAGTTGGACGTGGGCAAGCTGATTGACTTCCCCATGATGACCGATGTCCGTGAGCCATTGACCGTCGCCTTCCTGCGGGCCAAGCGCGACGCCGATTCCCTCCGCCCGCTGGCAGCCACCGACGTGTCAGCCAAGAGCCGCTGGGATGACTACTTCAACGCCGTCAACGCCTTTGCCGTGTCCTTTGACGTGGCGGAAAAGGAAGCCCGCCGGATCAAGGACACAGGGTTCAGCGAGCCTGAGCGGCAGCGCCTGGGTACTGCCAAGAAACTCGTCAAGATTGCCGAGGATGAGGCCGCCAGCCCGGCCGAGCGCCAAACCGCCTACCAGCGGGCCCGCAAGGAACTCGACGGGATCCTGGTCCTGCCCGATGTCTCCGTTGCGGCGCTGGAGAAAAAAGTGGCCCGCATGCTTGACGGCACGCAGTAGCGATCCGGCGGGCGTCCCTCTCTTAAGGGGTATTAGGGCACCGTCTCTATCATGTTGATTATGAACATTGAGGAATCAGACGAGCGCGACAGCACCTGGGAACAGCACGACTCCACATTTCGGGTCTACTTCGCCCAAGGAATCAACCGGGCAATCACTACGTTCGACGTTTCCGAAGCCACCTTCACCGAAGTACACAAGTGGGCAAAACACGAAGCGCTCGATGACACCATCGTCGCGATTGCCCTCGTCGGTCTCGACTCCCGTGGACTGAAGGGTTTGACGTGGTTGTTGGGGATGGACCCGAACGATCACCCCGAATCCGACATTGAGGTCCGAATGCTTGCTGAAATGACCGCTACAGGCTCCACCCGCTGATGTTCCTGGTGGCCATGGACTAGGCTGCGAGCCTGACCTTTACGGTTTTTTGCTGCAACTTTTCTAAGGACGCTACATGTCACGCACTGTCATCATTACCGGAGCAAGCGATGGAATCGGTGCCGCCGCAGCAACAATGCTGGCCTACCCCGGTGACACCCTGGTGCTGGTGGGCAGGTCGGCTGCGAAGACCGCGGCCATTGCGGATGAGCTGGAGGCCGACTTCTTTGTGGCTGACTTCACCGAGTTGGCACAAGTGCGCACCCTGGCCGCGCAGCTGTTGGCGAAATATCCGCGCATTGACGTCTTGGTCAACAACGCCGGCGGCATCATGGCTGAGCGGGAGGTGACAGTTGATGGATTCGAGAAGACTTTTCAAGTCAACCACCTGGCCCCGTTCCTGCTGACCAATTTGCTGATGGAGCGTTTGGTTGCGGACCGTGCCACTGTCATCAACACCTCCAGCGCCGCCAACCATCTCATGGCGCGCTTCGATATTGACGATCTCAATGCGGAAAAAAGTACTCGCACAGTGCTGCCTACGGCAACGCGAAACTGGCCAACATCCTCTTCACCAAGGAGTTGCAAAAACGCTTCGGTGACCACGGGATCAATGCTGCGGCCTTCCACCCGGGTGTGGTGCGCAGCAATTTCGCCGCCGAGTCAACAAATCTCAGCAAAATGGTCTACTGGGGCCTGGTCCGGAAATTCATGCTTTCCCCGGAGCAGGGGGCGGACACGCTAGTGTGGTTGGCAACCACCGTACCCGGCCAGGATTGGACGCCGGGGGAGCACTACGCAAAGCGCAAGGTAGCCAAAACCAACAGGCTGGCCAAGGATGATGCAATTGCTGCCTCCCTCTGGGATCGCAGCGCAACCATGGTGGGGCTCAGCAGCAGCCAGGCTTAGCGAAGCAGGAGGAATAGCGGGGGAGAAGTTTAGCTTTCCGCCGGCTGGGCCAGCGGGAAACGCCCACCGGTGTAGACACCTTCGGACAGCTGTTTCACCAGCCACGGGCTAAAGGCGAAGGGTGTGGCGGCAACGGCCTCTTCCACATCCACAATGTCGGCCCAAGCCCAATCGCAGGCTTCCTCCGGGTTGGGAGAGAGCTCGGCCGGGCCGGTGTAAACGGCTGTGAACACGGGGCAAATCTCGTTCTCCACAATGCCCGAGGCATCCACGGCCCGGTAACGGAAATCCGGCAATGCGGGGGTGATGCCGCTGATTTCCAAGTTAAGCTCAACGGCGGCTCGGCGCACAATGGCGTCCTCAAACGATTCCCCTGGGGCCGGATGGCCGCAGAAGGAGTTGGTCCAAACACCCGGCCAGGTCAGCTTGGACAGGGCCCGGCGGGTGAGTAGCGTGCGGCCCTTGGCGTCCAGAATGTGGCAGGAAAAGGCTAGGTGCAGGGCCGTATCGGTGGTGTGGACCAGCGCCTTGTCAGCAGTGCCGATGTCGTTGCCGGACTCATCAAGCAGCCGGACCAGTTCTCGCTCGAAACCCATAATGTGAAGACGCCCTTTCCGACGAAGCCAACCTCAAGTCTACGGTTTGACCACGTCGTGCGAGACCACCTCGTGCAGCTCAACACCGCCCGCACCCAGCTTCCAATAGTGCAGGCGCAGGGCCCCGGCCGTGCCCTTTTCCACGTAAAGCCGCATGCACACGTCCTCGCCGCGCAGGGTGAGGCCCGCGTGCGCACCCTCATTCAGGCGCAGCGGGTGGGCCTCGCGTTTGCGCAGGGAACCTGTCATCCCGGCAACCAGGTCCACCACCGCGCGCAGGGTCTTGCTGCGCTGCTGCTCCGTGATGCCGGACCAGGATGCCAGAAATTGAGCGCTGCAGCCGTAGCCGCTCAAGGGGTGTGCGGCCTTCTCCACGGCGGGCACCAGCCGAGCCCAGGCCAGCTGGACATCAAACTTGAATTGCTCGGCCGCATCCAGAAACAACCTTTCGGCGGGCGCATCGGTGCGCGACGTTGTTGAGCGGCGCTGTTGCTTGAGCTGAACCAGGGCCGATTTTGTCCTGGCCAGGTCCTCCCGCAACGCCTCAATCTGGCGCTCGGCGGTGTTGTGCAGCCGGGCCAGCTCGGCGGCACTTCTGCGTTCGGCTTCGAGCTGGTCCTGCAACGCCCGCGCCACCTTGTCCGTGGCGCCCTGCCGCTTTTGCGCCTCCAGTAACTCGGCAATGGTGTGCCTAGCGAGTTCCAATTGCATTTGGGTGCTGCGCAGGGCGGTGCGCCGTTCGGCCGGGGTCAGCAGCGCCTCTCCACTGGCCAGATCCGTGCCGGGGGGTTCCCCACCTGCCAGCCCGACGCCGGAAAGTCCCGCCGGGTTGCCGGCGCCGGCAGTGCCGGGGGCAAGGGACGCCACGGCCGTTGTGGAGTTGAAAATGCTCGCGTAGGGGCGGTCGTAGTCAAGCCATGGCGGGCCGCCGCGCAACAGGGGCGGGGCTGGGACGGCGGGTTCGTCGTCGTCCACGTCAAGCATGGACAGGACCACGGCGCCGTTCTCATACAGGACCCGCACGCGCACCACTTCCCCCTCGGTGAGCAGGTCAACGGCGGAATCCAGGTCATTGGAGGAGATGCGGGCAACGCCAATCCGGAAATCGCTGCCGGGCCACAGGTGCACCAAGGCGTGGGAGGGCGTAACGGACTTGACCCTGGCCAGCGCCACGTCGCCGTGCTTGTAAACAGTGACGGGGGAGGCGTGCGGCAACAGCAGCGACTTCACGTCCAGGGCGTCGGTGGCCGGGTCAAAAATGCCCGTCAGCTTTTGACCCTTGTGCAGCAGCCACTCCAGCGGGATGCCCGGGAGCAGGTCTTCGCCGCGAATCACCGCCCGCTGGCCGTTGGAGAGCAGCTCCACCATGGCGCGGTCATCGGAGGGGAAGCCCTTGACCACGGCCTCGCTGAGAACGGGGAGCGACGCAGTGGCGCTTTGCATGCTGGATTCAAAGTGCTCGGCGGCCAGGAACTCGTGTTCCAGGATGGTGTAAAGCTGCGGCAGGTAGGCGGCGCTGTGCAGGATGTGCGGCCGGGGCGTCCGGCCCATCCACTGCGGCCCGTGCGGGTACACCCGGGCGCTGTTGCCAAAAACGTGCAGCCGCTCCGGCAGCCCCTTCTGCAACTTGTGGGTTTCCGGGCCGTTGGCCAGCTCAAAGACTTGGACGTCGGCGCCCAGCAGCGCGGCAACCTTCTCCGCATCAATGCGCAGTGCGTTCTCGGGCAGAAACGTCACCACCACCGCCGTGTGCGTGCGTTGCGGATCCATCAGGAATGCGGCCAGATCACTGCCGTTTTTATGCCCGACGGCGGGGGACCGTTCCGGAGCGGCCACAGTCGCAAGGAGCTTGTTCCTGTTCTTTTGTGCAGGCATGGACGCTCCTTCCTCATGGGGCACAACTCCGGGCCTTGGTAGTGATTTACCTTACATGGCGGCGGGGTGGCTTTTGCGGTTGGTAGGCAATGATTACGCGGTGGCGGAAATGATGCGGAAATGGCGCCCGGCAGCGTACTCCTGTGCGCCGCTGGCGGCCTGGACAACGTCCCCGGCGTCCACGTCGGCACCGGCGCTGACAATGCTGCGGCCGTCGCTGTTGACCAAAACGGCATTGGGTCCAATGGTCCGCAGCAGGCCCAGGGTGGCCCGTTCCAAGGATTGGGCCGTGACATCCAGGCCCACAACACCGGCAAATGCGCCGTCCTTGTACAGGGGGTGGGTGAAGGTGAGCACGTACTCGTCCGTGCAGAGCAGATCGATGTAGGGGCCTGTCACATGCGGCTTGCCGGTGGCCATGGGTAGCTTGAACCATTCGGCCTTGATGTACCGGCTGGTGGCGTGGGGGCTGAAGTTTGCCAGGGCATCCACACGCTCCATGTCGCTGCCCTGCCACCAGGCAATGTAGCTGCGGTTGACGCCCATGATCCCGTCGGCGGCCACGAATCCGGCGCCGGCCGTCAGCGACGTCGGGTTGTTCATCATGTCCAGGACGGTGGGGCGGATGAATTTATCGATTGCCGTGCCGGTGATCTTGCCCGAAGCTTCCAGCCACGTGCTGGTGGCGGCGGCCCACTGGTCAAGAGCTGCCTCGATGCCCGCAATCAAGGACGCAACTTCTGTTACGGGTGCGCTGGTGCGGGCGGCGTCATTGCCGTTCATGCTGATGCCTTTTCCTGGTGCGGTTTAGTGGTGCGGTTTAGTGGTGGCTGCCGGCATGTTCTGCCAGTAGCCATGCTGTGGTGGTGGTGATCAGTTCCTTGGTGTGGGCCTCGGCGCCGGCGCTGTCATGGGCCGCAACGGCGTCCGTGATGGCCGCGCACAGGGTTGCTGTCTTCTCGCAGAAATCCGGATCTTCAAAGGGCAGCAGGGTCATGGTGCCCACATAGGCCTGCAGGTGCAGCAATTCGCGGGCCAACCTGGCTGACCGGGCCACGGAGGCCAGTTCCAGCAGGAATTCGGCTGAACTCAACCGCCAGGCAAACGCTGTTGCACTCTCGCCGGGGCCGGTTTCGGGGCGGACGTATGCCCGCAGGGATTCGACGTCGTCCGGGCTGGAGCGTTTGGCGGCCACCCCTGCGCAGGTCACGGCAATCGCTTGCAGATGCAGGCCCAGATCAGTGATTTGCAGACGTGTCAGGTTTTGCAGGTTCTCCCTGGCCGTGGCGGCTGACGGGAAGGAATTTTCCGTGATGAAGCTGCCGCCGCTGCGCCCCCGAACTGTGCGGATCAGCCCTTGGCCGCGTAGTTGCGAAAGGGCTTCACGTGCTGTGACGGCGGAGATTCCCAGGGCTGCGGCCAATTCCACCTCATTGGGCAGGCGCTGGCCGCTCACCAGAAGCCCTGATTCCACGGCCAGTTCAATGCGCCGGCACACCTCATCCACCAAGCCGCCTGACTTGATGGGAGTGAAAACGGCGGCCAGACTGCGTGACGCGCCGAGCGGTGAGAGGGACACGGGAGCCATCCTGACTGGCTATGGGGGTGCCGAGCGGTGCGGCGTTTTATTCATCGTACCGGCGATTTCAGCCTTGGGCTATACATAAATCATCTTAAGTAATAGTATTTATCTCGATCACCAGAATGTGGCCCAGTTCACACCCTCAAAAGGGTGTTGGGCCGGCCATGTCAGCACAAACATATGAAAGGCGTACCCCATGAGCTCACGTACCTCCTCCCCCGTGGCGGAGCTGGCCACGGAGGTTCCCGCCATCCGGCTGCGCAATCTAACAAAGTCGTTTGGTGCCAAGGGCTTTGGCGAAACTAAGGCGGTGGACGGCGTGGACCTGGACATCCGCCAGGGCGAGTTCTTCTCCATGCTGGGGCCCTCGGGATCCGGCAAGACCACAGTGTTGCGCCTCATTGCAGGCTTTGAACTGCCCACCTCCGGCACCATTGAGCTGGAAGGTGCCGACGTCAGCGGCAAGGCCCCCTTCCAGCGCGACGTCAACACCGTCTTTCAGGACTACGCCCTCTTCCCGCACATGTCCCTCGTGGACAACGTGGCCTACGGCCTGCGGGTGCGGGGCATGAAGAAGGCCGAACGGCGTGAGCGGGCGGTGGAAGCACTGGAGCGCGTGCAATTGGGCAAGTTCATGCTTCGCAAGCCCTCCCAGCTCTCCGGCGGGCAGCGCCAACGCGTGGCACTGGCCAGGGCCCTAGTGGTGGAACCTAAGGTTCTGCTCCTGGATGAACCCCTCGGCGCGCTGGATCTGAAGCTCCGCCAGCAAATGCAGATCGAGCTCAAGGAACTGCAGCGCTCGCTGGGCATCACCTTCATCTTTGTCACGCACGACCAAGAGGAAGCTCTCACCATGAGCGACCGTATTGGCGTGTTCAACAACGGCAAACTGGCCCAGATCGGGACAGCACACGAGATCTACCAACAGCCCAAAGGGGCCTTCGTGGCCAACTTTGTGGGCACCTCCAACCTCTTCGGCGCGGAGGTGGCCGGGGCCCTGTACCAGCGCAATGACCAGTTCGTGATCCGCCCGGAACGGCTCACCGTGGACTGGAACGGCACGCCTGAACCACAGCACGGCCTGAGCTCCCTAGGCGGCACGGTCACGTCTCTGGTGTACGTGGGGCACGCAACCCAGGTGCGGGTTTCGCTGGAAGGCGGCCCCGCCGTCGTCGTTCTGGTTGACAACGACCTCCCCGATGAGAAGGCACTCATCGGCCAAAACGTGGTGGTCAGCTGGCGCGACAGCGACGCCGTCTGGCTGCCCAACGCGGCCTAAAACTTCACTCAAATTCATTTCTAGACACAAAGGACAAGACAGTGGCTACTAAGAATGCACTCAAAGTAATGGGAACCCTGGCGGTGGCAGCATTGGCGCTGACAGCGTGCGGAACCTCCGGCGGCGACGCCCCGGCCAGCAGCATGAAGGAGTCCATCGGTGCGGGGGAGGGGCAGGTCTCCATTCTGGCCTGGCCCGGCTATGTGGAGGATGGCAGCAACGATCCCAAGGTTGACTGGGTCACCAA
The DNA here is from genome assembly GCF_054510895.1 of Arthrobacter sp. HLT1-20. Classification (NCBI taxonomy): domain Bacteria; kingdom Bacillati; phylum Actinomycetota; class Actinomycetes; order Micrococcales; family Micrococcaceae; genus Arthrobacter; species Arthrobacter sp. HLT1-20. The sequence goes on from NZ_JBTNDR010000024.1 coordinate 18,042, forward strand.
GTTCACCGCGGACACCGGCTGCAAGGTCAACTTCAAGCCCTTCGGCACCTCGGATGAGGCAGTGACGCTCATGCGCACGGGCCAGTACGACGTCATCTCCGCATCCGGCGACGCTTCCCTGCGCCTGGTGGCCGGCGGCGACGTGCAGCCCGTGAACACGTCCCTGCTGAAGAATTACCCGGACGTGTACCCGTTCCTGAAGGACAAGGCGTGGAACACGGTGGATGGCAAGAACTACGGCATGCCGCACGGTTGGGGCGCCAACCTGCTCATGTACCGCGCCGACAAGGTCACCCCGGCGCCCACCTCCTGGAGTGCCGTGTTCACCGACGCCGCCGCCAACACCGGCAAGGTCACGGCCTACGATTCACCCATTTACATTGCCGACGCCGCCATGTACCTGATGACGCACAAGCCCGAGTTGAACATCAAGAACCCCTACGCGCTCGACGCCGACCAGCTCGCCGCAGCCGTCACCTTGCTCAAGGCCCAGCGCGAGCACATTGGCGAGTACTGGAATGACGTGGTCAAGGAAGTCCAGTCCTTCTCCTCCGGCACCACGGTGGTCGGCACCACCTGGCAGGTGGGGGCTAACATTGCCCAGGCCGACGGCGTGAAGGTGGAAACGGTGCTTCCTTCCGAAGGAGCCACGGGCTGGTCGGACACGTGGATGGTCGGCGCCAACACCAAGAACTCCAACTGCGCCTACCTGTGGCTGGACTACATTGCCAGCCCGGCAGCCAACGCCCAGGTCGCCGAGTACTTCGGCGAGTCCCCGGCCAACCCCAAGGCCTGCGATCTGACGGCGGACAAGGAGCACTGCACCACCTTCCACTCGGGAGATGCGGCCTACGCGGAGAAGATCTGGTACTGGACCACACCCGTAGCCAAGTGCCTGGACGGACGCACCGATGCCACGTGCACCGACTACTCCGAATGGACCAAGGCCTGGACGGAAATCAAGGGCTAGTAGCCCCTTAGCCGGTGTGTGCGGCGGACCCCCTCCCGCCGCACCCACCGCACCCATCACGGCACCGTCTGGGTGCGCGCTAATTGCTGGACCCACCCGCTGCACTTTCGAATCAAAGGTTAGAGGACATGGCATTACAGATGCAGCCCGGAGCCACGCCAGGCACTGGCGTCCCGCCCGGCCACGCCGAGGTACCCCGGGCAAAAAAGAACACTTTCTCGGCCCTGCTGAACAGGTCCCCGAAGCTTCGGCTCGCCGGATTGCTCACGGCCCCCGCCGGCTGGCTCATCCTGGTCTACGTTGCCGCGCTCGCAGCCTTGCTGATTACGGCGTTGTGGACGGTGGACACGTTCACCGGCAAGGTCTCCACCGTCTGGAGCTTTGACAACATCATCCAGGTTCTGACGGACCCCGTGTACCAAATCATCACCCTGCGAACCATCTGGATCGCACTGGCGGTCACGTTCATCGACATGGTGATCGCCATTCCCATTGCCTTCTTCATCGCCAAAGTTGCCACCGCCAATTGGCAGAAGATTCTGGTGGTGGCGGTGCTCATGCCGCTGTGGGCCAGCTACCTGGTGAAGGCCTACGCCTGGCGCAACGTCCTGGCCGACGGTGGCCTGCTGGAATGGTTGGGCGCCCCCATTGGCGCGACCAGTCCGGGATATTCCGAGACCGCCGTGATCCTGACCCTGGCCTACATCTGGTTGCCGTACATGATCCTGCCCATCCACGCAGGCTTTGAAAAGGTGCCAGATTCCCTCTTGGAGGCGTCCTCGGACCTTGGGGCCAAGCCACTGACCACCATGCGCCTGGTCATGCTGCCCATCCTGGTGCCGTCCATCATTGCCGGCACCATCTTCACTTTCTCACTGTCCCTGGGTGACTACATCACGGCCCAGATTGTTGGCGGCACCACGCAAATGCTGGGAACTGTTGTCTACGCCAATGTTGGTGCTGCCAACAACCTGCCGTTTGCCTCCGCGGTGTCCCTGATCCCGATCGTGATCATCATGATCTACCTCTTTGTGGTCCGCCGTACAGGCGCCCTGAACAATTTGTAGGAGCGCGCCATGAGACTTTCCAAGAGTGCAAAAACTATCCTCGGCATCATCACGGCGTTGGTACTGTTGTTCATCTATGCCCCGTTGCTGCTGGTGGTGGTGAACTCGTTCAACGCGGACAGGACGTTTGGCTGGCCACCCAAGGGCTTCACCCTTGAATGGTGGGGGAGGGCCTTTGAATCGGAGGGTGTCCGCGAAGCGCTGGTCACCTCCTTGTGGGTGGCCGTGGTTTCCACCATCATCTCCCTGGTGCTGGGCACGCTGCTCTCACTGGCATTGCAGCGGTACAAGTTCTTTGGCCGGGACGTGATCAACCTGCTGGTCATTCTGCCCATCGCCCTGCCCGGCATTGTCACTGGCATTGCGCTGAACAACATGTTCACCACCATTTTGGGGGTGCCGCTGAGCATGTGGACTGTGGTCATTGCCCACGCCACGTTCTGCATGGTCACTGTGTTCAACAATGTGATTGCCCGGCTGCGGCGCACCAACGCCCGGCTGGAGGAGGCCTCGGCCGATCTGGGTGCCGGGGTGTTCACCACGTTCTGGCTGGTGACGTTCCCGCAACTGCGCTCGGCCCTGCTGGCCGGTGGCCTGCTCGCCTTCGCCCTGAGCTTTGACGAGATCATTGTTACCACCTTCACCATTGGTGCAGGCGACACCACCTTGCCCATCTGGATCCTGCAAAACCTGTTCCGCCCCAACCAGGCGCCCGTGGTCAACGTGGTGGCCGTGGTGCTGATCATCATCTCGATTGTGCCGATCTGGCTGGCGCAGCGACTCTCTGCCGACTCCGTGGGCGTGACCTCCCCGAAGCCGGCCAAGGCAGCCGGCGCAAAGGTGGCCGCGTAGCCGTCCTGCTTTCCTGCGCCGAAGCCATAACTGCGCTTTGACGGCTTATCTGCGGTTGCTCCACCGCAGACAAGCCGTCAAGGCGCAGTTGAGCGCACAAAGCGCTGGTGTGTGGTGCCCCTAAAGGCTGTCCGGTTCAGTTTCGGCTTCGTCTGCCAGGGCGGCTGCGTGCTCGTTCATCTCCTCGATGTCCGGCGTCACCAGCTCCGTGTAAACCTGCGCCAGCGGATCCGCAGCGCCGTGGTCATGGATCAGATCTTGGTCGTCATAATCTGGGTTCTTGCTCATCTTCACACCCTAGACCCGCGCCGCACAGCTGCGCCAGGGTCGCTTGCGGCCACCGCTTACAGCAGTGGCGCGCCCGCGTTGCGCCAGCCCGTGCGCTTGGGCTGCTGGCTTTCAAAATACTTCAGGACACGGGCCTCGGAAGAGATGACGTGCCTGCGCATCGCCTCAACCGCAGCCTCGGTGTTTCCTGCGCGCAGGGATTCAACTATCTGTTCATGCTCAAGGATGGTGTGGTCATCGAAGGTGTCCGAGTAGGAGAGCCTGAAGATGTGCAGGTGGCAGTGAGTGCGGGCATAGGACGCCCTGATGACCTCATTGCCTGCTGCTTGGAAAATCAAGTCATGGAAGCGTTCGTCGTGTGCGGAGAGTTCAGCCGGTGAAATTGCGTCCTTGGTCCGTGTGAGTTCGTGGCCGTGGCCCATCTCCTGGGAGATTTGATGCAGCAGCGCCGCGTCGGCGATCTGGGTTGCCCGTTCCACAGCGAACGGTTCCAGCAGCATGCGCAGCTCATATAGTTCGCGTACATCCTCACGGTTCAAAAGTTCCGTGGCGCGGTAGCCGCGGCGTGGCTGGCGGTCAACAAGCCCCTCGGATTCCAGTCGGGCCAGCGTCTCGCGCACAGGCGTGGGAGAAACGTTGAGCTGGCGGGCAACATCTTCAATGTTGATGCGCACCCCTGGGGGAATGGTGCCGCGCATGATGTGTCCCCGCAGGAGGGTGTAAACCTCATCCGCCAGTTCTTGCCGTGGAGCCATGCCATGTAGCGAAGTCAAATATGACGCGTCCAAACGCTTCTCCGATCAGAGTCCTTGACAGAAAGTATATAGGCCCAGATAATGAAATATCACTATATCCTATAGGATTCTGAAACATAGTTTGGAGACTCAACGATGAGACTGAAAACACTTTCCACCACTCTGGCCGTCCTCGCCGTGTCAACCCTGGCGGTCACCGCCTGCACACCCCAGGCTTCGGTTGGTGGCGATTCCGGCAAAGCCCCCGCAGCCATGGATACAGTCAAGGTAGGTCTTGTCTCCGGCGGGGCGCACCCGTACTTCCAGCCTTGGGCCCCTGCAGGAGCCAAGGCCAAGACTGACTTCAAGCTGGGCGATGTCACCTTCAACGAGACGGCCGACTGGGACCAGACCAAGCAGAATGACGTCATCAACTCCATGGTGGCCAACGGCTACAACGCCTTTGGTGTTTTCGGTGTTTCCCCCACAGACATCAACTCGACGTTCACCAACCTAGCCAAGCACGGGTTAGCTACAGCGGCTTTGGGTTCCTGCCCGGCCGGCGACACCAATGAGGCAGACTTCTGCCTGTCCACGGACACCGAGGAAGCAGCTTACAAGGCAGCCAAGGCGGCCATCGACGCCATGGGCGGCAAGGGCATTCTGGCCCACCTGACGGGTGTCAATGTTGATTCCAACACCCAGCGCCGCATTGCCGGCGTCAAGAAGGCCGTTGCCGAGACTAGCGGTGCCGTGACGTTGCTGCCGGATGTGACTGACATCGATACGGACCTCACCACGGCCCAGAAGGCAGTTGCCGACCTCCTCGCATCCAAGGGCAGCCAGATCACAGGAATCGTCTCCACCGCCTACAACCCGGCCGTTGCCGCGGCAACGGCCGTGAAGGAATCCAAGCTCCCCATCAAGCTGGTGGCAATTGACGACGACGCCACCATTCTCGCCGCCATCAAGGACGGCTCGGTCTCGGCAACAGTTGTGCAGAACCCCAGCGGCCAGGCATATGTGGGCAGCTACGCGCTGGCCAAGCTCGCCAGCAAGGCCTGCACCATGGCCACCAAAGGCCAGATCGTTGACTCCGGCTCCTTCATTGTCAGCAAGGACAACGTGGACACTTACGATGCCGAGCGCACGGCCAAGTCAGCCGAACTGCAGAAGGACTTCGACTCGAAGTACCTCAGCTGCAAATAAGCCCCGCACACCCAGTCTCGAAAGGCCACCATGCCACGCATCACCCACGCCCGTGCCTACCTTGTGGATCTCGAAGTTGAGACAGTAAGGACTGACGCCGTCCAGAGTTTCCTGAAGCAGGAGACCATCTTTGTTGAGCTTAAGACCGACGACGGCCTCAGCGGCCTCGGCTACTCGTACACCATTGGCACCGGCGGTTCCGCCGTTCAGTCCATGCTGCGCGAGCACCTGGTGCCGCGCCTGGTGGGCATGGACGCGAACAACATTGAACAAATTTGGATGGATCTGTTCGCCTCCACCCGGGCAACCACAACAGGTGCCATCACCTCCTTGGCGCTGGCCGCCGTAGACACTGCTCTGTGGGATTTGAAGTCCAAGCGGGCCGCGGCGCCGTTGTGGCAGGTGGCCGGCGGCTTCCGCCAGGACGTGCCGCTGTATGACACCGAGGGTGGCTGGCTGCACCTGACCACTGACGAATTGGTCAGCTCGGCCAAGGCGTCGCAGGCTGCGGGCTGGCCGGGGCTGAAAGTCAAGATTGGCAAGCCGCACGTGTCCGAGGACGTGGAGCGCCTGCGTGCCGTGCGTGACGCCGTCGGGCCCCGCATGGACATCATGGTGGACGCCAACCAATCCATGACGGGCCCGGAGTCCATCCGACGGGCCCGCGCACTGGAGCCGCTAGACATCTTCTGGATTGAGGAGCCCATGCCAGCCGACGACGTCTCCGGACACGTGCGCCTGGCCGAAGCCACCTCCATTCCCGTGGCAGTGGGGGAGTCCATGTACTCAGTGGCCCAGTTCCGCGAATACCTCCAGCGCGGCGCCGCGGGCATTGTGCAAGTTGATGTGGCCCGCATTGGCGGCATCACCCCGTGGCTGAAGGTGGCCCACTTGGCCGAGGCCTTCAACGTGGCAGTCTGCCCGCACTTCCTCATGGAACTGCACGTCAGCCTGCTGGCAGCCATCCCCAACGGCCGCTACGTGGAACACATTCCGCAGCTGCGCGCCATCACTAGGAGCGAGATGACGATTGCCAACGGTCGCGCGTTGGCGCCCAACACCCCCGGCCTGGGCATCGACTGGGACATGGATGAGATTGATAAGAGGGTGGTTGCATGACACACACAGGAAACCCTGCCGGCGCCGTGAAGCGCCGGCAGGGCATTGACATAAAGCGGTATCTCACCTCACCGCAGTCCTTTTTGGTGCTCATCATTCTGGTCCTGGTGGGCGTCATTGGTGCCACCAAGCCAAACGCCTTCAACGGTGCGTTTGTCGTTGCGCCGCTGCTCACCAGCATCGCCATCTTCACCATTGTGGGGCTGGCTCAAATGATGGTGCTGTCCATTGGGCAGATGAACATCGCCGTGGGCAACATGGCTGCCTTTGGTGCCATGTTCACGGGCATGGCCTTTGACTTGTGGAAGATGCCCTTCCTGGTGGGCCTCATCGTGGGGCTGGCGGCTGGCGCCTTCATTGGCGGGGCCACGGGCTGGATCATCGCAAAAACTGGCGTGAATTCCTTCATTGTCACCCTTGCCATGAGCTTCGCCCTCCTGGGCCTTGTCCCCACCGTCTATTCCACGCTTAGCCCCGGATCCGCCTTCACGCTCAAGCCCGACGGCATGGAGTTCCTGGGCCGCGGCACATTCCTGGATGTCTGCATGGTGGGATATTGCGGACCCGCAGCCATTCCCGTCATGCTGGTCCCCGTGCTGGTGGTGGTGATCCTGGTGGGCGCCCTGTACAGCAGGACAAAACTGGGCCGCGAAATCCTATTGACCGGCGCCAACATCAAGGCCGCAGAGCTTTCCGCCATCCCCACCAACAAGCGCGTGGTCCTTGTCCACGCCATCTCCGGTGCACTTGCCTCCTTTGCCGGCATTCTGCTGGCGACCAGCACGGGTTCCTTCACCCCCGCCATCGGCAACGAGTTCATGCTGCAGTCCTTCCTGGGGCCGATCCTGGGTGGCACCCTGCTGGCGGGCGGCTACATCTCCGTAACGGGCACCTTCTTGGGCATCACCTTGGCCCTGTTGATCCGTCGCGGCCTGGAACTTTTCGGAGCGGGCATCGAAATGCTCAACATCTTCCTGGGCCTGATCCTGCTGGTCGCGCTGTCCGCCGAGCGGATCCGCACCGTCCGCCGTCGCAAGCCGAGCGAAACGCCACCGGACACACCCAACAGCCAAGAAGCTATCCCGAGCGGAGCAAGCGCATGAAATTCAAACTGCCCGCATCCATGGGATCCCAATACCTTGTCCTCATCGCCACGATTGTCCTTGGCGCAATCCTGCTGGGCGTGTCCTCGGGCGGCAACTTTTTTGGCCCCGTCTCGATGCAGACGTTCTTCCAGTTCCTGGCCGTGCCCATCCTGATCGGTCTGGCCCAGATGATCACACTCGCCGTGGGACAGCTGAACCTGGCCATCGGCGCCATCGGCGGCGTGGCAGCCTGCCTGGCCGCCGTCATGGTGGCCGACTGGGGCTTCAACCCCTGGCTGGGCGGCCTGGTTTGCGTGGTGGTCGGCGCTATTGCGGGCATGGCCAACGGCATCCTGGTGGTCGCCACCAAGATCAACGGCTTCATCGTCACCCTGGCCACCATGACAGTTTTGCTCGGCGTACAGTACGCGCTGGTCAACACCCGCACCATCTCGGCGGACAACTGGGCGCCCGTGGCCGCCCTGGGCAAGGCCAGCTGGTTCGGCCTGCCCGCCATCTTCGTGATAGCCATCATTGTGGCCGTTCTGGTGGGATTGGCGTTCAAATATACGACGACGGGCCGTCACCTTCTCGCCAGCGGTGACAATGAGCATGCCGCCACCTTGGCAGGCATCTCCAACGACCGCAGCTTGACCATCGCCCACGGCGCCTCCGGCCTCATCGCCGGGTTCGCGGGCTTTATCTCCTTCGCCTCGCTGCCCGGCGTGAACCAGAGCGTTGGCGGCGACTGGCTGCTTTCCAGCTTTGCCGCACCCATCATTGGCGGGGTGTCCCTGACGGGTGGCACGGTGGCCGTCTTCGGCACAGTCCTGGCCGCCTTTGTGGTCAGGCTTGTGGACAGTGCACGCGCGGAATTCCAGCTGGCACCCGCCTGGGTGAACCTGGTCATTGGTGCCGTCATCCTGGGCACTGTGGCGTTGGGCCGCCTGCGCGAATCCAGAGAATCCACCAAGGCCGGCATGCTGCGCGCCAGGGTTGCCAACCACCGCAACAACGCACCAACTAGTGCGGACAAGGTATCCGAAGGGGCACACTCATGAGCACTCCCATCCTTCAAGCACGCAATGTCACCAAGACGTACCCCGGCGTCAAGGCCCTGGACGCCGTGAACTTAACGCTGGCAGGAGGCGAAATCCATGCCCTGCTGGGCGAGAATGGCGCCGGCAAATCCACTCTCATCAAATACCTGACGGGTGTGCACCAGGCCGATTCCGGCAAGCTCCTCATTGGCGGGATTGAACAAAAGTTCGCCAACCCCTCGGCGTCCTCGGCCGCAGGGGTGGGAGTTGTTCACCAGGAACGCAATGTGATCCGCGAATTCACTGTGGCGGAGAACATTGTGCTCAGCCGCACGCCCAAGCGGTTTGGCTTCATCGACTGGAAAAAGGTGAACTCTGAAGCCGCCCGATGCCTGGCGCTGCTGGACTTTGACATTGACCCGGGCACGCCCATTTCAAGCCTGTCCTCGGCCCAGATCCAGCTCGTGGAGATTGCCCGCGCCCTCTACACGGACACCAAGGTCCTGCTCCTGGACGAACCCACGGCCTCCATCAGTGATGCCGAGGCCGCGAAGCTGTTCACGGTGATCCACCGGTTGAAGGATGACGGCGCGGCCATCCTCTTTGTGAGTCACAAACTTGACGAGGTGTATGCCCACTGCGACACAGTCACTGTGCTGCGGGATGGAAAAACCGTGCTCAGCGACGCCGCGTTAGCGGACCACCCGCATGATGTTGTTGTCAACATCATGGTGGGCCGTTCACTGGCATCCCTGGTGACGCCTGAGCGTTCGGTGGATACCGCCGTCGCGCCTGTTCTAGAACTTCGCAACGTGACCACGACGGCGGGCCACGGCGGCATTTCCTTGGACGTGCGCCCCGGAGAAATCCTGGGCCTGTACGGCCTGGTGGGTGCGGGGCGCACCGAACTGGCGCACGCCATTCTGGGCCGGGAACGCATCACAGAGGGTGAGCTGCTGGTCAACGGCACGCCCGCCAGGATCCGCTCAGTGCGGGACGCCCTGCATGAATACGGCATTGGCTACGTCACCGAAAGTCGTAAGGAGGAGGGCGTTTTCCTGGACCAGACCATCACCCGCAACGTTGCTGCCACCACGTGGGGCAAGCTGGCCGGTCCGCTGGGTGTCGTGAAGGCCGGTGCTGAGCGCGCCATGGTCCAGAAGTATGTTGACGAACTTGGCATCAAGGTTTCTTCCCAGGACCAGCTGGCCGGGCAGCTTTCCGGCGGCAACCAGCAAAAGGTGTCGCTGGCAAAGTGGCTGGCGGCCAACCCGAAGATCCTGATCATCGATGAACCCACCATCGGCATTGATGTGCGCACAAAACGGTCCTTCTACGAGCTGATTTGGGGCCTGGCTGACAAGGGACTTGCCATCCTGCTGATCTCCAGTGACTTGGCGGAGATGATCACCCTGGCGGACCGAATTGCCGTCATGGACTCTTTCACCTTGGCTGGAACCGTTGAAAACACCCACGACTACGACACCATGAGCCAGGACGTGATCCGCATGATCCACGCCAAGGCACTGGTTTAAGGGAGGGTCGGCATGCGCGAGCGCCATCTTCAAATCATTGGCTTGAAGCCCCAGTACCGCGAGGAGTACGTCAGGCTGCACCGCCAGGTGTGGACGGAAGTTCAGGAACGGCTGCGGGCCAGCAACATTGAGAACTACACCATTTTCAACCACGGCGACCTGCTGCTGGGCTATTTCGAGTACACAGGCAGCGACTACGCCACAGACATGGCGGCCATGGCCGCCGACCCTGCCACGCAGGATTGGTGGAAGCTGACGGACCCCTGCCAGCAGCCGCTGCCCGAGGCGCTGGCCGCGGGAACGCAGTGGTCAGACGCCGAAGAGGTATGGCGTCTTCCATGAGGATTGACGCCCACGCCCATGTGTGGCGGAGGTCCCGGACCCCGCAGCCCTGGATTGACCCGGTGGAAAAGGCTGTTCTGGACCGTGACTTCATGCTGGCTGAGCTTGTTGACATGCAGGCAGCCGCTGGCGTTGACGCCTCCGTGCTGGTCCAGAGCGCCAACTCGGCCCAAGAAACTCGGGATCTGTTGGCCATGGCCAAGCACCCCGCCGTGGCGGGTGTTGTTGGCTGGGTGGACCTGTTGCTGCCCGTGGCACAGCAGCTGCAGGAGTACGGGCCTGCCATCGCGGCAGGCGAGCTATTTGGCATCAGGCACCTGATCCATCAGGATCCGGACTCTCTGTGGATGACCCGGCCGGAGCTTACAGCAGGGTTGAGGGAGCTGGCCAGGCATGGTTTGGTCTTTGACCTGGTGCTGCGCCCCGAGCAGATCCCCATGGCCACCGGCCTGGTCAAGGACCAACCGCAGACACAATTTGTGGTGGACCACCTGGGTAAACCGCCAATAGCCAGCGGTGATCTGGAGGCGTGGCGCAGGGACATTGCGGCACTGGGTTCCCTGCCAAATGTCACGGCCAAGTTGTCCGGCTTGACCACCGAGGCGGACTGGAAAATGTGGACAGCAGAGCAAGTGGGTGCCGCCGTCGACCACGCCCTTGAGGTGTTTGGGCCTCACCGTCTCATGTTCGGAAGTGACTGGCCCGTGGCCTTGCTGGCCGGGCAGGAACGGACCTGGCCGGAACTGCTTTCCCAACTGTGCGGGCACCTAGACGGTGACTCCCAGGCTGCAATTTTTGGCGGCACTGCACAAGAAATCTACAAAGGATCAACTCGTGAAAAGTAACAACATTGTGGGCAGCGCGGTCCATGTGACGGAGCTTGGCTTTGGCGCCGCCGGACTGGGAAATCTGCAAACGTCCATTACAGATGCGGACGCCGCCCAAGCCGTTGAGCAGGCCTGGACCGAAGGGATCCGGTACTTCGACACAGCCCCACACTATGGTCTGGGGCTGTCCGAGCGTCGGCTCGGGGCTGCGCTGGGGGACAAGCCGCGGGATGAGTTTGTCGTCTCCACCAAGGTGGGCAGACTGCTGCTGCCTCATGACGCACCCACCGAGCGGGATAACAACATTTTCGAGGTTCCGGGGGATTTCAAACGGGTGTGGGACTTTTCCCGTGATGGCATCCTGCGCAGCGTTGAAGCCAGCCTGGAACGGTTGGGTCTGGACCGCATCGACATCCTGTACCTTCACGATCCCGACGTTTCAGGGGACCCCAACGCCACCCAAACCGGCGCCAAAGCGCTCATCGAGTTGCGGGAGCAGGGCGTTTTAGACGCAGTGGGTATCGGCTCCAACAGCAGCGCCGCAGTGGTTCACGCCTTCAAGACCACTGACATCGACACTGCCATGCTGGCCGGGCGGTACACACTGCTTGAACGCCATGGCGCCGATGAGGTCTTCGCTGCGGCGGGGGAGCGCAGCGTGATCATGGCCAGCCCCTTCAACTCCGGGATTCTGGCCCGTCCGCGCCCACTGCCTGGTGCATTCATGGACTACGCCCCGGCACCGGCGAGCGTGCTCGCGGAAGCCAACCGCCTCGCAGACCTGGCCGAACGCTTTGGCGGGACCCTGCCGCAGGCGGCCTTGCAATTCCCGCTCAGGCCGGAGCAGGTAGCCAGCGTGGTGGTGGGCATGCGCAGGGCGCCCCAGGTCACGTCCAACGTGGAACTGCTGGGCCGTGCATTGCCGGATGAATTTTGGCACTCACTGACAGATTTTGACATCACCAATCAAGGGACACAGGAACCATGAAATTTGCAAGGATCGGAAACCTCAATGAGGAGATTCCGGTGGTCATCGCCGAGCAACACTATGACATCCGCGCCATCGCTGCCGACATCAACGGCGAGTTCTTCGCCAGCGGCGGCGTGGACAAGGTGCGCGCTGCGCTGGCCGCCGGTGAACTGCCCGTGGTGGCGGCCGACGGCGGCCGGCTGGGTTCGCCCATGGCCCGCCCCGGAGCCGTGGTGTGCGTGGGCATGAACTATGCGGCGCACGCTGCAGAGTCGGGCTCAGCCCCGCCCGAGTTCCCCATCGTGTTCCTGAAAACCCCCAACACTGTTGCAGGCCCGGATGACGCAGTTCAGATTCCGCGCAACAGCAACAAAACCGACTGGGAGGTTGAGCTGGGCATCGTGATCGGCAAGAAGGCGCTGTACCTGGACTCGGTGGCGGATTCGGCCGAGCACATTGCCGGATTCGTGGTGGCCAATGACCTCTCCGAGAGGGAGTTCCAGCTGGAAATCTCCGGCGGCCAGTGGTCCAAGGGCAAGTGTGCCCCCGGCTTCAACCCGACGGGGCCCTGGCTGGTCACTCCCGAGGAGGTGGATCACAGGAATTTGCGCTTGCGCAGCTGGGTCAACGGGGAGAGCCGCCAGGACTCCAACACAGCGGATTTGATCTTCGACGTTGACTACATCATCTGGTACCTGAGCCAGTACATGGCGCTTGAGCCGGGTGACCTCATCCTGACGGGCACCCCGGAGGGTGTGGCACTGTCCGGCCGTTTTGAGTACCTCAAGGCCGGGGACGTTTGCGAGATTGAAATTACTGGTTTGGGCCGGCAGCGCCAGGAATTTGTGGCTGCCGCCAGCGAGAAGGGAAAATAAGTGAGCGAATTTGATGGCCTGGTGGCCATAGTGACAGGCGGCGCCTCCGGAATTGGTGCGGCAGTAGTGGATCGGCTCATGGAGGGCGGTGCCAGCGTTGCCATCTTTGACCTGAATCCGGGCGAGGTTGCGGAGGGAAATCTGGGCGTCCAGGTCAATGTGGCCGACGACGCCGCCGTGAGGGCCGGCGTCGAACAGGTGGTGGAACGCTATGGGCGCCTCGACATTGTGGTGAACAACGCGGGAATTGGTGCGCAGGGCTCCATTGCTGAGAACCCGGATGAGGAATGGCTGCGGGTGCTGGACATCAACGTGGTGGGCATTGCCCGGGTGACCCGCGCCGCCTTGCCGCACCTGGCGATGTCGCCGGCTGCAGCAGTGGTGAATACGTCCTCCATCGCCGCCACGGCGGGAATTCAGCAGCGCGCCCTGTACAGCGCATCCAAGGGCGCTGTACTGTCGCTGACCCGGGCCATGGCGGTGGATCACCTGCACCAGGGCATCCGGGTCAACTGTGTCAGTCCGGGCACGGCGGACACCCCATGGGTTGGCCGCCTCTTGGCTTCGGCCCCAGATCCGCAGGCAGAACGCGCCGCGTTGGAAGCCAGGCAGCCCCACGGCCGGCTGGTGCAGGCTGCGGAGATCGCCGACGCCGTTGCCTACCTTGCCAGCCCCCGTTCCGGTTCTACGACGGGCATTTCGCTGGCGGTCGACGGCGGGATGGATGCACTAAGGCTGCGCCCCAAGGCGTAACCCTCCAGCCCACCGCCGCACACCAGTATTTGAAGAGACTAGGGTAAAAGTTATGACAAACGACGTGGTTTGGGCCGACGAAAAGGTTCACGACCCCAAGGCCGAGGCGCCGTTGTCGCCCCAGGCCAAGGAACACACCGAGCAGTGGTTTAACCACGCAGGGCTGGGCATGTTCATTCACTACGACCATGCCAGCCAGCAGGGTCTGGAGGCCTCCTGGCCCCTGGTGGGCGGTGTGGCCGGACTCGGCTTCAGCCCCACCGGGCACGTTGCCGACTATCACCAATCGGCGGACACCTTTGATCCGGGCAATTGGGATCCGGCAGATTTGGCAAGCCAGGCTGCAGCGGCAGGGATGCGATATGCGGTGTTCACCGCGCGGCATCACAGCGGCTGGTCGGCGTGGCCGTCCCAGGCGAGTGAGCGGACCATTGCCTCCTCGCCATATGGCCAGCGTGGCGGTGACCTGGTCAAGGAATTCGTTGAAGCCTTCCGGGCACAGGGAATAAGGGTGGGACTCTACTACTCGCTCTCGGACTGGAACCATCCGGCCTACCCGGCCTTCACCGATGAGATGCGCCCCTATCAGCACGGCGCCTACCCCCGGGCCAGCGCGGATGATTGGGCTCTGTACCAGCAGTACCTCAAGGACCAGCTCACGGAATTGTTGACCTGGTACGGACCCATCGACCTGTTGTGGTTCGACGGCGAATGGGAACGCACCCGCGAGGAATGGGACTCCGCTGGGATTGAGCAGCACATCAGGTCCCTAGCCCCGAACATTGTCATCAATGACAGGCTCATTGGCAGCGGGGACTACCGGACGCCGGAACAGTTCATCCCCGCCCAACCGTTGACGGAGCCGTGGGAATGCTGCATGACCATGTGCAGCACCTGGAGCTACGTCCCCGATGACAAAAACTACAAGTCGTTGCATGAAATTGTGCGGACAGTGGTGGAGGTGGCGGCCAAGGGCGGCAACCTGCTGCTCAACGTGGGGCCCCGTGCCGACGGCAGTCTGGCGCCGGAACAAGCCGAGCTGTTGCGTGGCCTGGCCGCCTGGATGGAAGGTAGCAAGGAATCCGTCTTAGGCGTGGAGCCGGGGCTGGAGCCGTGGCAGTACTACGGGCCCAGCACAGCCGCAGCGCAGAGGATCTACCTCTTTGCGTTGGCGCAGCCGGTGGAAACAGTGACAGTGCGCAGTGTCCCGGTGCGCCGGGTCAAAAGCGTGCGACTGCTCAGCACGGGAGCGGACATCCCGTTCACCTTCCGGACCACCCTGGACGACAGGTACCTCAGCGACCCCGACGGCGAGCTGAACATCGATGTGACAGCCCTGGAGGCGGGCGCACTGGTGCCGGTGTTCGTTATTGAACTGGAGCCAGGCAAGGCCTAGGCGGGGGCGGGGGTCCCTGCCCTGCTGTGCAGTGGGACGTTGAGACTGATGGCGTTGTGCAGGGCCAGCCCCGCCGCCCCCACAGCGTCCTCGGACTCCGTCCAGGCCTTGACTGTGATGTCCAGGGGGAGCAGGAACTTCAGCACGGTTTCCTCCAGACCGCGTTGGAATCCCGTGTTGAGTTCCTGCCACAGGGAAGTGGTTTCCCCCGCTACAATGATGGTCCCAATGCCCAAGAGATTGACCACACCGCCAACGGAGCGGCCCAGTCTGTGCCCCAGGTCGGCCATGAAGTCAGCAAGCTCCGGACTGCCGTGGGCCAGGGCAGCTTGGAGTTGGGCCAGGGTTTGCGGTCCGGTGGCGTTGGGGGCGGACCGCAAGAGCTCATCCAGTCCGGCATAAACCTGCAGGCAGCCGTAGTTTCCGCAGACGCACATGGGCCCGTTGGGGTCGATGGACATGTGACCGAACTCGGTGGAGGAGCCGCCGGAACCACAAAAGACCCTGCGGCGGTTCACTATGCCCAAACCAACACCGTAGCCAAGCCCCAGCAACAGAAAGTCATCCTTGTTGCGGCCCAGTCCAAAGCTGACCTCACGCGTGGACTGGGCAAAAAGGTCGTTGGAAACAAACACGGGCAGATTTACGGCATGCTGGAGCTCGGCACCGAGGTTGAAGTCGCGCCAATTCAGTGTTGTGGAAATGCGCACTGTTGACAGGGCCTGGTCCACGGCACCGGACACTGAGATGCCAACTGCCACAACGCGCTCGGGAAAAGCCAGTGCTGCGCGTTGGGTTTCAATGACTGTCTTGAACTGGGCCAGCACTGCCGCAGCCGGATCAAAGGCAGCTGTCTCCGAGCCCACAATGGTGCCATCGATGAGCATGGTCACGGCGAGCAAACTTGTGGGGGCGACGCTGATGCCTATCACCACTGCAGCCTCGGGAACCAGCTCAACGGGAACACGCGGCCGGCCAGCCCCGGTTCGGGGGTCTGCCGCCAACTCGCGGACATAGCCATCGGTCATCAATTTGCGCACCTGGGCTGTGACTGTGGCAGGTCCCAGCGCCAGCCGCTTGGCTATTTCGCTGCGGCTCAGCTGGCCAACTTGGCCCAGGATGCCCAGAATTTCGGCGCGGCTGATGGCGTCGCGCGTTGGACTCGTGTGTGGTCTAACCCGTGTGGATGAAATTGATGCCCCCTATTGACTGCAACCAGCAACTGTGATTATCCTAACATTACGCCATTAATTCGGCGCCGAATTAATTATATGCCCAGGGCCCTTGAGCCTTTGGTCCTGACAAAGGATTGATATGAAATTAGCAAAGAAGCTAACAGCATTCGCCCTCGGCGGAGCACTCGTGCTTGGTGCCTCAGCTTGCAGCCCCTCCACTTCTTCCGACGCCGGCAACGGCGCCGCTGCCGGGAATGTCACTCTCGACTGGTCGTTCTGGGCCCAGGGCGACGAGGGCAACAAGACGTGGAAGGACCTGGCCGATCAAGTCACAGCCAAGTACCCCAACATCAAGATCAACCTCACCACGGCCCCCTTCGCCGACTACTTCACCAAGTTGCAGTCCCAGCTGGCCTCCGGAACCGCGCCGTGCATTGTGAGCATGCAAAGTCTTCGCCTGCCGGCCTTCGCCAAGGCCATGACACCCATTGACGGCGACCTGGCCAAGGCCGCCGGATTCACCGAGAGCGAGTGGGACGGCGGGGCATTGAAGGCCCTGCAGAATGGCGACAAGCAGTACGCGCTTCCCTACGGCCTCTCCACCATGCTCATGTACTACAACAAGGACGCGTTCAAGGCTGCCGGTGTTGACGAGCCCAAGGATGGCTGGACCACCGACGAGTTCGTGAGCGCTGCAGAGAAGATCACCAAGTCAAGCGGCAAGCCCGCCTTTGGCCAGTCCTTCTCCGATCTGCACATGTCAGCACAGCTTTTGGCCTTCAACGGTGCAAAGCCTGTTTCCGCAGATGGTGCCCTCCAGATGACGGACCCGGCCTTTGAATCAGCGTTTTCCTGGTACAGCAGTCTGGCTACAGAGAAGAAGGTCAGCAGCATTCCGGCAAGCTCCGCCGACGTCCCCTGGGGCGAGCAGCAGTTCGTGGCAGGCAACGTTGCCATGGCCGTTGACGGCTCATGGAACGTCAAGAGCAACGTCACAGATGCCGCCGGCTTCAAGGTTGGCGTGGTAACACTGCCGCAGGGGCCCGACGGCGCAGGCACGTTCTCAGCCAACTCCGGCTTCGGAATCTCCTCCACCTGCAAGAACAAGACCGAGGCCGCCCAGGCCATTGGTGTCCTCACGGATGCAACCTCACAAATGGCATCAGCCAACTCGGGCAACCAGCCAGCACGTACGGCAGCCATCCCGGCCTTCATCGACGGCCTGAAGAAGGACATCGATCCCACGAACCCCGGCTACTCCGAGCAGGTTGCCGCAGTCACCAAGGCATCCTCGGCCAAGGCTGTCCCGTTCATCAGCACCAGCAACTGGGACAAGGTCACCAAACTGATGGCCCAGCAGTTCCAGCAGGCATTCTCCGGCAAGATCACGCCGTCGGACGCGCTGAAAAATGTGCAGGAAAGTGGAGCTAAGTAACTCGTGAAAACTCTTCCGCACATCATCGCCGTAGCAGAAAGGCACTCCCTTGACGGCAATAACAACTAGAACTGTGCCCCGGCAGGACCACAAGCCTGCTGCGCCGAGGAAGCGGAAGAAGAATGACTCTCGCGCGGCGCTGGGGTTCCTGACCCCCAGCGCCGTGGGGATGACTGTATTCATCCTGCTGCCCACCATCTTGGCGATTGCCACAAGCTTCTTCCACTGGCCCACCTTTGGCGAGATCAGCTTTGCCGGGCTGGATAACTACCGCGACCTGTTTGCACCCGGCAGTCAATTCACCGCAGCACTGGTCAATACAATTGTTTTCACGCTTTTGATTGTTCCCATCAACTTGGTGCTGACACTCTCCACAGCATTTTGGGTTGCCAGCAGCCGGTTCAGCCGCCTGTACAGGGTGCTCTTCTTCCTTCCGGTGGTCACCCCCACGGTGGCAACGGCCGTCATCTGGAAGCTCATCTACCAGCCCAACGGCATTGTTGATTCCACCATGGCCTCACTCTTTGGGGTTCACATCCCCAACCTTTTGGGCGACAGCAGCACGGCCCTGATTGCCGTCGTGGTTGTCATCATCTGGCAGGGGTTTGGCTACAACATGCTGATCTTCTCCGCCGCCATTGACCAGCTGCCCCAGGACATCATTGACGCCTCCATGCTGGACGGCGCTCATGGCCTCACACAGCTGCTGCGCATCAAGATTCCGCTGCTGACGCCGGCCATCTTCTTCGCCACAACAGTCACCATGATCTCGGCGTTCCAGCTATTTTCGGAGCCTTTCGTCATGACGGCAGGCGGGCCGGGAACCTCAACGGTGACGGTTGTCATGAACGTTTACCAAACAGCATTCCAAGACGGTGAACTCGGTGCCGCCGCGGCACCTGCCATCATTCTCTTTGTCTTGATCCTGATCGTCACGCTGGTGCAGTGGGTTGGTCAGAAGAAATGGGTCCACTATGACTAGTAATCAGCTCCAGGCCAGAACTGCCAGCAAGGACGCAGCCCCACGCAAGAATTCCACCGGCAGGGCAAGGTTCCGCTTCCGCCCGCTGAAACTAACCAGTGAAGTCCTGCTGGGCGTAGTTGTCCTGCTATTCCTGTTCCCCATCATCTTCACCTTCTTCTCAGCTCTGAAACCCAATGGCGAGATTTTTGCTCAACCGCCGTCATTGATTGGTTCGGAAATCCGGTGGCAGAACTTTGTTGAAGTTTTCAACTACACACCATTCCTGCGCTTCATCGTTAACGGCTTGATAGTCTCCCTGGCCGGAACCATCATTGTGGTTGCCGTTTCCTCGCTTGCCGCCTACAGCTTCGGCATCCTGAAGTGGCGCGGCAGGGACAAGTTCATGCTCCTGTACCTGGCCACCATGATGATCCCGCAAGAAGTTCTGGTCATCCCCATGTTCCTGCTCATGCAAAAACTGGGCTGGATCAACACCTGGCAGGCACTGATCCTGCCGTGGGCCTTCGGCGCATTCGGTGTATTCCTGCTGCGCCAATTCTTCGTCAACATCCCCTACGAGCTGGTGGAGGCCTCCCGCATGGACGGCTGCAGCCAGTGGCGAACATTCACCCGCATCATCTTGCCCCTGGCCAAGCCATCGCTGGCAGTGCTGGGTGTTTGGACGTTCATCACCTTCTGGAACAGCTTCCTGTGGCCGCTCATTGTGGTCAACGACGTCAATGAACTGGGCAACGTGTCCCTGGGCCTGCAAACCTTCTTCGGGGAGCACGGCAACTCGTGGAACCTGGTCATGGCGGCATCCGTCATAGCCATCCTGCCCACCTTGCTGCTGGTGATTGTCCTCCAGAAACACCTGGTCAAGGGCATCGCAACAGTCGGCCTCGCCGGACGCTGACCCCAGCTCTCTTCAACACACAAAAGGCATTCAATGATTAACTTTGAGGATCGTGTGGGGCCAGATTTTGGCGAACACAACCCCAGCTACCCTGACTGGGAATTCCCCGAGTGGCTGGCCCACGCAAAATTCGGCATCTTCGTCCACTGGGGTCTGTACTCGGTGCCGGCATGGGCGGAAGTTGCCGGCTCGCCAACCGCCGTCGAGGATGCCTACCGCGACCACCAGTATGCTGAGTGGTACGGCAATACGGTTCGGATCGAGGGCAGCAGCGCGCAGGCGTACCAGCGGGCCACTTTTGGTCCCGGCAGCAGCTACGAGGACCTGGCTGATGTCTGGCACGCTGAGAAGTTCGACGCCGATTCCACCCTTGAGTTGTTCCGCCAGGCAGGTGCCAAGTACGTTGTGCCAACGGCAAAGCACCATGATGGGTTTTGCCTGTGGGACACCGCCACCACTCCCTTCAACAGTGCAGCCCGCGGGCCGCGGCGGGACCTGATGGCGGAGTTCGCCCAGGCAACCCGCGCTGCGGGGCTGAAGTTTGGCGCCTACTATTCCGGTGCCCTGGACTGGCATGTCAGTGACTTCCGTGCCATCGATTCCGATCCTGACATTTTCCGCCTGCGCCGCAATGACGAAGACTTTGCCCGCTATTCCCATGCCCAGGCAGCAGAGCTCATCCAGAAGTTTGCCCCGGACATTCTGTGGAATGACATTGAATGGCCGGATGCCGGAAAGTCGGATGCCGACTTTGGTGTGGCAGCGCTGTTCAGGGAGTACCTGAGCGTTGTCCCGCAGGGAATTGTCAACGACAGGTGGGGTGTTCCCTCCCACGGCTACCTGACCCGTGAATACAGCGACATTGGCGGGCTCTCCGAGCAACATTGGGAGAGTTGCCGTGGGCTTGGCCGCTCCTTTGGCGTCAACCAGCAGGAAACCGAGGACGACGTTCTCAGCGTGGCCGAATTGGTCCAGCTGCTTGTCTCAGTGGTGTCCCGCAACGGAAATTTGCTGCTCAACATTGGGCTGGCCGCTGACGGCACAGTTCCGCAGATCTACCGCGAACGGCTGCTCGGACTGGGTGCCTGGTTGGAAAACAACGGGGATGCCATCTACAGCACCACACCCTGGCCGGGCCAGCTCACTGATGAGCAGCAAAAGCACTACGCCGTGACTGTGGGCGGCAACGCCACCTACTTGTGTGTTCTCACTCCACTGGAACACCTGCCGCCTGCACCCGTGGACTTCGCAGGTGGAACATGGCTGGGAACAACCGAGAATATTGGAGAAACGCTGGAGGTTCCTGCAGCCCTGACACCGCAGGCCGTGGCAGTGTTGCGAATTCCGCACCCGCCGGCGGATACGCGGCCATGACGGGCGATTTGTGGATAGGTGTGGACATTGGCGGCACCAAGATTGCCGCCGGCACAGTCGACACTGATGGGCGCGTTGTGGCCCGCGCCCAGCTGCCCACGCCCGAGGGGGAAGTCGCCATAGCCCGGACAGTGGCGGCGGTTATTGCCGAACTCAAGGGTCCCGTGAACGGAGCTGTTGTTGGCGTTGCCGTGCCAGGTTATGTGTCCACCGACCACCGTTCGGTGCTGTACGCGGCGAATTTGGAGCTTGAGAACACCCTGCTGGCCGATTTGATTGAAGCCCGGCTGGATGTCAGGTGTCTTGTCATCAATGACGCCAATGCTGCGCTCTGGGCCGAGCACAAGTTTGGTGCAGCCCGGAACCAGCAGAACGTGGCCATGGTGACAGTGGGAACCGGCATTGGCGGGGGGCTGCTCGTCAATGGGCAGTTGGTGGTTGGGGCCAACGGTTGGGCCGGTGAAATAGGGCACATGGTGGTTGACCCCGGGGGCAGGGCCTGCGGCTGTGGAAGCCGCGGCTGCCTGGACAGGTACGCCAGTGGCAGTGCCCTGACCATGGAAGCCCGGACGCCCGAAGACTTTGCCGAGATTGCGCACTGGCTGGGTTTTGGGCTGAGCCAGGTGTCCATGCTCCTGGATCCCGGGCTGGTGCTGCTAGGCGGTGGAGTGAGCGCGGCCGGCGAGGCCTTGGCTCAACCAACACGCACCCGCTTGGCTGAATTGCTGGCCGAACATGGGCGCGATACAGCTCCGCTGGTCCGCTCAGCCCAGCTGGGGCCCGATGCCGGGTTCATTGGTGCCGCAGCTTACGCGGCAGACCATGTGGCAGCCGCCGTCGGGCACGAATCCCTGCTGAGCAACGGAACCATGAACTAGACGAAGCACGAACTAGAGAAAACAGGAGAGTCCCTTGGTGGCTCAACCCAACGTAGTTGTTGTGCTGGCGGATGATCTTGGCTGGGGGGACTTGTCCTGCTACGGTGCAGAGCGGATTCACACGCCCAACCTGGATAAACTGGCCGAGGCAGGTGTGCGCTTCACCGACGCGCACGCGTCATCGGCTGTGTGCACCCCCAGCAGGTACAGCTTGATGACGGGGCAGTACCCGTGGCGCAGCCCGCTGAAAAGTGGTGTGCTCGGCGGGCTTGACCCGGCCATCATTGAATCCGATGCGCCCACCCTGGCCAGAGATTTCCATGGGGATGGCTATGCCACAGGTGCTTTCGGGAAATGGCATTTGGGGCTGAACTGGACCGGCCACGACGGGCGCCAGCGCGATGCCTTCGCGCCGGATTTCGCCGCGCAGATGCAGGGGAGCGGTCGCGAAGTCAACTACCAGGTCCCCTTCACTTCAGGCCCTACGGATCTTGGCTTTGAGCGCTATTTCGGCATCGCAGGGTCCTTGGACATGCCACCCTATTGCTTCCTGGACCAGGACAAGGCAACCGGGCTACCGCTGGAGGAAAAACAGAACCTTGTTTCCTCGCAGCGCCCCGGCTTGCAAAGTCCGGGCTGGCAGGACGACGCCGTGGACACCACAGTTGTTGCCGAGGCCGCTGCCTGGATTGCGCAGCAACGCCAGGGGGACAAACCCTTCTTTGCCTATGTGGCCACGGCAGCACCGCACAGGCCGTGCGTGCCGCCGCAGTTCATTCAGGGCAGCTCCCAAGCAGGGTTGCGCGGCGATGGTGTTGTGCTGGTCGACTGGATGGTGGGTCAGTTGTTTGAAGCGCTCGGCGAGGACGTGGCCAATACCATCGTGGTGTTTACCTCGGACAACGGCGCGCCCACCATGTTCCCGGAGGACGGGGACGTGGTGCGCCACAGGCCCAATGGGCCGTGGCGTGGGCAAAAGGCTGATGCTTGGGAGGCCGGGCACCGGGTGCCTTTGCTCATTGCCGGTCCGGGTATCGCAGCGGGTTCCGCCAGTGATGAGCTGGTCAGCCTCATGGATCTGCGGGCAACGCTTGCCCAACTGAGTGGCGGTGATGCTACGAGCCGGGCAGTGGTTGAGCCGGTGGTTGAGCCGGTGCGCCTGGGCGATGGAGTTTCCTTCGCCCCAACGCTTCTTAGCCGTGAATTGGGGAGCGACGTCGGTGCGGACAGCGCTGCCGCTGGCGTCGGCAGGGTGTTGGGTCACCAGGCGTTCGACGGAACATTGGTTTTGCGCAGCGGCTTGGGCAAGGCGATATTCGGCACAGGATCGGGAGGCTTCTCCGAGCCCATTGGTGCTCCCGATGACTCGGGGCGCGGCCCCGGGCAGTTCTACAATCTCAATGATGACCCGGCGGAGACTAACAATCTGTGGGCCAAGAACACTGGCAAGGCAATGACCATGATTGACACTTTTGAGAAGTCCACAGGATTCAAACGAGGAACACGATGACAACGCAGACACAAACCACGGAACTTCCCGATCAGTCGGAGGTGTGGTGCCCGGAGCTTGCACCGGTGCAGAAGGGCGGCTTGTCCCGGCCGCGCATTGGCATTGCCGGTATCGCCATTGAATCGAGCACTTTCTCACCCCACATCAGCGGCACCGAGGCGTTTACTGTTCGGCGCGGGGAAGAGCTCACCGCCTACTACCCCTTCCTGGACAGTGGGCGTGACCTGAGGGAAGCTGCCGAGTGGGTTCCGCTCATGCACGCCCGGTCCCTGCCCGGTGGGGCCGTGGACCCGGAACTCTATGTGGCATTCCGGGATGAAATTGTGGAGCGCATCAAGAACGCCGGCCCCTTGGATGCCCTCTTCTTCGACATCCACGGAGCCATGAGCGTGCTGGGCCGCCAGGACGCGGAGGGTGACCTGGCCCAGCATGTGCGTGACGCCTTGGGCGAGGGGGTTCTCGTTTCAGCATCCATGGACTTGCACGGGAATGTCTCTTGGGAGCTGCTCGAAAGCGTTGACCTGATCACGTGCTACCGGATGGCCCCGCACGAGGATGAGATGAACACCAAGGAGCGGGCCGTGTACAACCTGCTCACCCGGCTCCGTTCCGGCGATGGTGGCGATGTTCAGAAACGCCGCCCCCTCAAGGCGTGGGTGCCAGTGCCCGTGCTATTGCCCGGCGAGAAGACCAGCACCAGGATCGAGCCGTCCAAGGGCATCTATGACCAGGTGCCTCCCGTCACCGAGCTCGACGGCGTCCTCGACGCAGCCATCTGGGTGGGCTACGCGTGGGCCGATGAGCCCCGGTGTCAGGCATACGTCGTCGTGACAGGCGATGATGAAGCGGTCATCACCCGTGAAGCGCAGCGGCTGGCCCGCCTGTACTGGGATGCGCGGGGCGACTTTGCCTTTGTGGCCGAGACAGCAACACTGGAGAAGGGTGTCGCGGCGGCCATTGCCCCAGATGCTCCACGCCCCTATTTCCTCTCCGACACCGGAGACAATCCCACGGCCGGTGGTGCCGGGGATGTCACCTGGACCCTGGCCCAGTTGCTTGCCAGCGAAGCGTTGGCTACGGCCGATGTTCGGCTGGTGCATGCATCAATCTTCGACCCAGACGCTATTGCCCAAGCGGTTGTGGCTGGAGTGGGTGGTGCGGTGGATGTGGAGGCTGGCGCACGGGTGGACCACAACGCTCATGGCCCGGTCCGGTTGCAGGGAACGGTGTACTCAATTACCGACGGGGACCCCACTGCTGGCATCCAGGTGGTCATTCAGGTGGGCAATGTGTTCGCCATCCTGACAGAGCGCCGCAAGCCGTTTCACCACGTTTCCGACTTCACCCAGCTGGGTGTGGACCCGGCCGAGTTCGGCATTGTGGTGGTCAAGATCGGCTACCTGGAACCAGAGCTGTTCAACGCAGCGGCCGGCTGGAAACTGGCCCTGACACCTGGGGGAGTGGACCAGGACTTGCTGCGGTTGGGGCATTCACATCTGGCTGCCGGCGTTTTCCCCTTCTCCGACTCGGATGCGGCTCCCGCACTCAAAGCAACAATTCACCGCCGCTGATGGACAGGAAGGCACGCACAATGACTGAGTTGGAAATTGCCGTCCAAGACGCTGCCGGTGCCAGCGCAGCCATGGCCGGTGGGGCAACCCGGGTGGAACTCTGCACTGCATTGCGGCTCGGCGGGCTGACCCCGTCCCAAGGAAGCGTTGAAGCCGTTCTGGAAGCAGTGCAGGGCACGCCCAACTTTGTCCACGTACTGGTGCGTTCCCGTGGGGGAGGGTACGTCTACAGTGCAATGGAGATTTCCACCATGAGCAGGGAGATCAGGCATCTCAAGGCTGCCGGAGTCCACGGAGTTGTTGTGGGGGCGCTGACTCCCGAGGGAACAATAGACATGGCGGCGCTTGAGCGGTGGGTGGACGCCGCAGGCGGCTTGCCCGTCACCTTTCACCGGGCATTGGATGCCTGCTCCGATCCGCTGGTTCAGCTCAAGGGGCTGGAAGGCGCCGGTGTAACTCGCGTGCTGACGTCCGGTGGCGCGGCCCGGAGCATTGATGGCCTGGCCGTTCTGGCCTCCATGGTCCGTGAAGGCCCTGTCGGCATTGAGATCATGGCAGGTGGCGGAGTGGAAATTGTGGACATTGCGGCCCTGCGTGCCGTGGGCGTGGATGCCGTTCACTTATCCGCAAGGGTGCCTTATCTGGACAAATATCCTGCAGGTCCCGGCGGTGGCGCGCAGGAACTGGATACCACCAGTGTGGAACTTGTCAGGCAGGCAAGCACGGCGCTCGCAGCACACTGGCGAGCAACTTGATCCTGAGCGCGGAAATGTGCCCCGTTTGCATGATGGTCCAGGTCCGCAGCGTCGCTTGGCTGGACGGTTCGGCCCGGAAATGCTGCGCCCTGAAGTGCGACGGCGAGCTGCCCGTGCGCTGCGAGAAGAGCCGGCTGAAGTAGGCCGGGTCCTGGTACCCAACCAGCCGTGCGATCCGCTCGATCGGGTAGTTACTCTCGGCCAGCAGCGACTGTGAGCGGGACATGCGCAGTTGCAGAACGAATTCCTTGGGACCAACACCAGCAGCCTTTTGAACGGATCTGCGCAGCTGGGACTCCGAGAGCCGCAGCTGCGCAGCCTGCTGGGACAAGGTCAGTGGCTTGTAGGCGATGTCTGCCAGGCCAGCGAGGAGCTCTTCGGATTTCCCCGCGGAGCTGTTGGCAATGCTGCTACGGCCAGCGCTGACTATGAGCTGCTGGGTGTGGATGGAGGCCTGCAAATCTCCCAGCGGTCCCTCCGTTCGGAGGCTGTCATGCAGGTGCTGGAAATTTGAGATGAGGTCAAGGTCTGTGTTGGCCAGGTGCACCAGGGGGCGTTCACGGCTGAAGCAACCCAGTTCCTCAAAGGCACGCACCCCCACCCCCGAAAACAGTGCCCAATGCTCGTTCCAGCCCTGAGGGTCGGGCCCATAGCCGTGCTCCAGGCCCGGATAGAGCCACATGAGGGCGGGTGCGGTGACCTTTTCCACTGTCCCGTCATGGTGGAACCAGCCACGTCCATGGCTGACGAAGACCAGTCCGTAGGAAGAAAGCCGCCTCTTCTTGAAGGACGGAAGGTGCCCGCCCTGCTCCCCGGCGCCCAGGCAGCTTAGGCCCAGATCGCGCAACACAGGTGAGAGGGGGTGGTACGTTGACCAGTTGTCCATGTCTCATTTTCGATTGTTAGAAAAGTCCAAGTGGAGCTCAGCATAGTCCATTGGATTCAGGAGGCCGATAGCCAAAACTTGAGGAATGCTTACATCAAACGGATATGTCTTGGACGCGTCGGAAAGCAGACTGGGCCCCTTGGAACCTGTTCCAGTAGCGCAAAGGTTCGACCGTGAAGCCCTCTGGGGCCGGCTCCGGCGCGACGGTTACCTCTATCTGAAGGGCCAGCTGGACCCGGCGCTGGTCAACGCGTTCCGAAAGTACTATTTCGAGTCCTTGCAGGATGCCAACGTGACCAAGTCCGGAACCGAGCCGGCCCTTGGCATTGCTGCAGAGGGGCCCATTGATCGTGCACAGATGCGCGAAACACTGTTTGGGACCGTGGTGCCAGGTAGCGAGTACACAGGCCTGTGTGCAACGCCTGCCATTGCCGACTGGTTCAGCTGGTTTCTGGAGGATGACGTCCACCTGCACAAGCGCAAGATCATTCGGCACACCAAGCCCGGCGAATCGGGCATTGGCACCTCAACCCAGGCGCACTACGACCTGGTGTACCTGCGCGGCGGCAGTGACAAGGTGCTATCCATGTGGATACCGCTGGGGGACTGCCCCGTGGAGCGCGGCGGGCTGGCCTACTTGGAAGGCAGCCACCACTGGGTGCTCGCGGAGGAAAGGGAGGGGCGCCTGCAAAAGCCGGCAGCCTCCATCACGGCAGACCTCCCCGCGCTGGCCGACAAGCACGACAGCCGTTGGCTGGTGACCGATTACGCGGCAGGGGACGTGGTGGTTCATTCGGCCCACATTGTCCACGCCGGCACGGACAATACGGATCCCGACGGCGTCATGCGCCTCTCCACCGACATCCGCTACCAGCGAAGCAGCGAACCCATCGACTGGCGCTGGCAGGAGCACTGGCACTATCAGGACGGGCTGTAAGGTGCGGACCACATTGCTGATTGGCCCAATGGAGTATCAGTGAGAGCGTATCTGGCCGGATTACGAAGGCCGGGGCTGGCAACATTCGGGCATTGCGGCCCTGCTGGACGGGTCAGTGGTTTTTGCCCACCCCGAGGGCGGCAAACTTGTCAGGGTTTTCAGCGACGGGACCTTCACCGAGATCCTTACTGAGCTGACGGAGATGCATGGACTCGCCACGAGCATGCTCGACGGCGAAGAGGTCATCTGGGTTGCCGACAACGGGACACGTCAATGCGAGAGCGTCCCCGAGTACCAGGAAGAGTTGTTCTCCGGGCGGGTGGTGGCGATGGGCTTGGACGGGTGCATCCACCGGGAATTCGCCTGCCCTGAGCTGGCTGCCTACACGGACAAAGGCTGGCGTCCCACAACCATTGCGGTGGATGCGCAGGCAGGGGACATCTGGGTTGGCGACGGCTATGGGGCCAGCCTTGTCCATTGCTTCGACAGTCAGGGACGCGTAAAACTCACCCTTGACGGAAGCGAGACAGGGGTGGACTTCGCCAGCCCGCACGGCATCCACATCCGCCACAGCGCAGGCGGACAGGACCTGTATGTGGCCGACCGCGGCAACAAGCGCCTGGTGGTCTTCGGATTGGATGGAACCTTTCGCCGTGTGGTGGGAACAGGCAGCCTCACCAGCCCCTCCAGCATTGCGGATTTGAACGGCACCCTGCTGGTCACCGAACTCAACGGCGCGCTCGCAGTGTTTGAGGGGGATTGTTTTACGGGCCACATTGGCGCCAGCCCCAAGGACATCGCCGGCGATGCCTGGCCAAACCGCCGCAACGTCCACGGCAACGTCATCAGGGCGGACCTCACAGACGGGGTGTTCAACAGCCCGCACGGGATCACCGTTGACGGGGAGACGATTCTGCTGACGGAATGGCTGATCGGCGGCCGGGTGACCCGGTTGTCGCCCGTGGAGTGAGAGGCTACTCGCCGTCGGGAAGGGGAAACGTGGCCGACTCCCAGCCGAGTTCCAAGGGATTGCTGCAGTCACGGCCGTAGCGCAGGCCGGCAAGGAGGGCAGCTGTGGCTTTCTCCGGGCCGCGCTGAAACTTGTGCCAATTGGGGGCATCGCCGTCCGGCGGCGTCCAACCCGCCTCCTGGAGGTATCCGACGTCGAGCGGCCAATCATCAGCGGGCAGGTACTGATTGGAGACGACTTCCAGGTGATAGCCGCTGTCCTTGGGCGTCATCTGTCCATAGACGGTGTACTCGGGGTCCCCGGTGTTGTACTCAACCAGGAGGAAATCGTCGTCCTTGAGCCAGCGCACGTCCTCAGTGAGGGCAACGTGGACCAGTTCCCAGAACTTCTCCATGTCGGCGTGGCCCGGCAGAGTTTCCGTGCCCGGCGGCTCGGCAACCGGCAGCGGCTGCAGATAGGCCTCACCAAGCTCGCCCGGCAGTGCCAGGTAGGCAACGTCATCAACATACGCACGACGACGGTCGCCCACGTCGTCGCACCGGGTCCAGTCCTCGTGAACGGCAAACAGGACCGTGGGGAGTCCGTCGTCGCCCGCTTCCGTGACGATGGAAACGGCCCAGCCCAAGGCGTCGGTGGCCCTGTCAGAACAAGCGGCGCACAGGTAGTTGCCCGGAATCAGCCGCGATTCCCGTGGCCCGTGGCAATGCGGGCACGCTGCAATGTCTGTGCTCATCCTCCAAGTCTAAAAGCAGGCTCGCACATTGCTGGTGTTAGGTGTCTTAGAGCACGACGGCGGATGAGTGTCGGATTCGTTGTTGGCCTAGCTGCTGACTGTCATTACACCGACGATCTACCGCCACGAAGCCGGACAACAACGGTCACACCTGCTACGGCGGCAACACCCACCAGGGCTGCTATTGCTGTGGGTGTTGAGAGCAAGTCACCGCTAAGCCGTCCGACGGCAACCCAGGCCAGCCCCCAGCAAAGGGACACCGCCGGTGCCATCCTGCCTTTGCCAAAGATGGCCAGCGCAACGCCCACCGCAGCTGCCACGCCAAGGACCACTACGGCCCACCCCTCGGGGTTCAGGCCGAATCCGTCGAAGCCAGCCGACACAAGAACCGCGGCGATGTTGGCCGCCGTAGCTACGCACACCCAACCCAAATACAGGCCCATAGTGCCGTCGGTAATAACCGCGTCCCAAACGTTGAGGGGTTTGTGGCGCAGCAGGAGGACAAAGGCCCACGACAAAACTGCCAACAGCGCAATGATGATGGGCACGCTAAGCCAGAGCAGGTCGAATTGGATACTTAGGATCCATGCCGCATTAAGAATGAGGGACGCGGCGGCGGGGTAGCCAAGGAGCCTGTGGCGGCGGGCAGACTTTTGGGCCGGCAGGAACTGCCATACCGCGTAGGCCATCAAGCCCAAGTAGATGACGCTCCAAATGGAAAATGCTGGGCCGTAGGGGGCTATGAGCGTGGCGTCGGCAGCCAAGGCCCCGTTTGATGCGTTCTGGATGGGAGTTCCGCCAGCAGCTCCAGAGCCAATGAACGACCCAACAAGGGCGAAAACGGCGCTCGCCGCCACCACCAGCTGGCGGCGCAGATCCTGAGTGGTTGGAGCGGAGATTGCGGCACTATTCACAGCGGTTGTCCCTTCTGGAGCCCGGTTAGTCGGTAAATCCGATCCTACGGCCCGGCTCCGTCACTGCCTAGAAATTCCCTGCTTGTCCGACAACGAGTGCTACGCTCCCGCCGGCCCCGGCACGAAGAACGTGGTGGATGCCAGCCGCGTCTGATCCATCAGCACAATCCACTCGTAGGTGGCCCCCACATGAAGCGGCAGCCCGCTGGGGAAATTGAGCACGATGTTTGAATTTCCGGGGAACCCCATGGGTGGCTCCTGGAGGTGGGCGGCGTTCGCGGGCCTGAAATCCACGTCTTGGCTGAAGCGCATGGTGTTGGTTCCGTCGGGCCCGGCAATTGTCACGGGATGCCCGTCGGTATCCACCAGAAGCACTTCCACGGCGGCCGTGGTTTCCTCAAACTGCGGAATGTTGACGGTGACGTTCACAAATACCGCAAACGGGGCCGACAGCCCGCCCTCAGGGTCGAAGCCCAGAAACTGAATCCCGCCGCCAATGATGTTGACCTTCCCCGCCGCATCAACGTTGACAAAGTCGGCGATCAAAATGGTGCCGTTGGCCGCACCTGAACTCTCAGTCATGCGGAGGTCCCCCTAGTTGTCAAGAATGCCGTGCTGCCGTGGGCGGCGCATCATGCCTTAACCATAGCCACCCGCAAGGATTCCCTGCCGTTGGATGTACGACGCCGGGCCCTCTCCTTGGCAGGGCTGCTCACCGGGTGCGGGGCTCGGGTCGGGGCGACCACGGGCCCACAATGGCAGCGGGGACGGGCGCGACCGGGTGAGTGTCAACGCCCGCCTACTGGCGGGGCGCCTTGATTTAGCTCGGCAACAAGGGCTTGGTCTTGTGGCCCGGCTTGGTGGGCTTGACCTTGTAGTCCTTGCCGTTCATGGACACGATGATGTTGCCCTGGTTGGGGGACTTGTCGCCGATGACCTCAACCTCGGTGACTTTCCCGTCCTTCCATGTGCAGTTCAGTTCGTAGCCGCCACGGGCACGCAGGCCCTTGAATGAACCATCCTTCCAGTCGGCCGGCAGTGCGGGCAGCAGCTCGATCTTGCCTGTGTGGCTCTGGATGAGCATTTCAGCCACGGCACCGGTGATGCCGAAGTTGCCGTCCATCTGGAAGGGCGGGTGGTTGCAGAACAGGTTGGGAAGCGTGTTGAAGCGCAGCAACCCGCGCAGCATGAACTGGGCACGCTCTGCTTCCCCCAAACGGGCGAACAGGGCCGCACGCCAGGGCCAGGTCCAGGAACGGCGGCTGTCACCGGACACGCTGCCCTCGGTGAACGGCACGCCTTCCTTCTCACCACAGCGGGCCTTCAGTGAAACGAGTGCCGCAGCTGCCAGTTCGGGTGATTCCTTCAAGTTGATCTGGCGTCCTGGGTACACAGCAAAAAGGTGCGAGGTGTGGCGGTGGATGTCGGTGGGGCTGTCCATGTCCGACTGCCATTCCTGCAATTGCCCCCACTTGCCAATTTTGTTCGGTGCCAGGCGGTTCTGCAGATCCTTCACGCGTGCACGGTACACCGAATCCGCCTTGGCTGCGTCCTCACAGTCAATGTAGTTCTGGAACAGGTCCCAGATGATCTGCTGATCGTACATGACGCCGTTTTCGCGCGGGCCGTGCTCGGGGGACCAGCCATCCGGGGCTACGAGTTTGCCAGCGGCATCCTCAACGAGGCGGTCTTCCCAGAACTGGCAGATCTCCTTGAGCATGGGCAGCGCAGTGCCAAGAAGGTATGCCGTGTCCTGGGTGAAGGCCCAGTGCTCGTAGATGTGTTGCCCGTACCAGGCGCTGGCCACGGTGTTCCACTCCCAGGAGTTGCCGCCAAAGATGCTCTGGCTGGTACGGGCAGTCCAGCCGCGGGTGTCTTTGCCAAAGGCGTTCCGGGTGGCCACGCGGGAGGGCGCGGCAACCTGCTTGATGAACTCCACCAAGGGTTCGTGGCTTTCGGACAGGTTGGTGGTCTCGGCGCCCCAGTAGTTCATTTGGACGTTGATGTTGGTGTGGTAATCCGAGGCCCACGCTGGCGAATTGCTGTCGTTCCACAGGCCCTGCAGGTTCGCCGGCAATCCACCGGGACGGGAGGAACCCAGCAACAGGTAGCGGCCGTAGGCAAACATGGTCTGTTCCAGGCTGGGATCAACCTGGCCTGCGCCGTAGGCGGCGAGCCGGAGGTCGGTGGGCACCTTGGCGACGGAGTCCGGCGTCGTGCCCCAATGGACCGCTACACGTGACATGAGCGCGGAGAGCTCGCCCTTGTGCTCGTCGCGCAGGGCCTCGTAGCTCTTGCGTGAAGCCGCGGTGATGGCTGCGGCGATGCCGGGCTCGGGGTTGGGCCCGCGCCAGCCGGCGGCGGCGTCGAGCTTGTAGTTGGTGCGCGCATCGAGGATGACTGTCATGCTGGTGGCGCCGGAGATCCGCAGGGTGGCGCCTTCGCCGCTGACCTGGCCATCGGTTTCGACGATGCGCAGGGTGGCGGCGTGCTTGAGCTGATTGGCCATCATGCCGGAGAAGTTCAGTGACTTCGAGGCTGGATCGGCGGTGGTGGTCACCCCGTCCTGGCCGGAGGTCAGCGCCACGGTGCCGTTGAGGCCGCCGGCGCGGTCGGTCTCGTAGCGCATGACGATGACATCTGCGTTCTTGCTGGCGAAGGCCTCGCGCAGAACGCGGTTGCCGGCGGTCCCGAACTGCGTGACGTGGATGCCCACGGTGGGGTCCAGTGCGCGCTTGTATTCGGCCACGGCGGAGCTGGTGCGCGAGTCGAAGCCGCTGCCCAGCAGGACCACTTCGGCGATGCGCAGGCGGGATGCGCCGCCGTGCAGCGTGAGCCGGTATGAGCTGTAGGCGGGGTTGGATAGCGGGAAGCTGGCGGTCTGGCCGCGCGAGGCAAACGGTGCCCCGGGTGACCGGCTGTCCAGGACTGTCCAGGTGCGGCGGTCCTTTGAACCTTCCAGCGCCCATGAGGTGGGGTCTTCCTGGGCGTTGTCAGCAGCCGAGGTCAGTGCGTAGGACGTCAGCGCCACGGCCTTGCCCAGGTCTGCCTGCCAGACGACGCCGGATCCCGGCTGGGGTGCCACCCACACCGTTGCGGGGGAACCGTCCAAGGTGCGGAGGATGTCACTGCCCGTGCCTTCGCCGTCGGAGTGGCTGGTGGGAGAGGAGGCGTAGAGGGCCGACTGCCCGCCCATGGTGACCCCGGTCAGGGCGACCTCGGAGACTTGGAAGTGGCTCACACCGGGCTTGGGTTTGAAATCGAACTTGTAGAAGAGGTACGCAGTGGTGTTGGCGGCCGTGAACTCTTTGGCCTGGCGGCGGTTCTCGAACGGGGCCTGGTCGCGGGAATCCAGGGCTGTCCAGGTGGTGCCGTCCTGTGAGCCGGCGAAGGTCCACTTCTGGGGGTCACGGGCGGGGACGTCATTGGCGCTGGTCAGGGTGTATTTTGAAACCGCGACGGCGTTAGGCAGCTTGACCTGCCAGGTCACCGTT
This sequence comes from Arthrobacter sp. HLT1-20, assembly GCF_054510895.1. Taxonomy (NCBI): domain Bacteria; kingdom Bacillati; phylum Actinomycetota; class Actinomycetes; order Micrococcales; family Micrococcaceae; genus Arthrobacter; species Arthrobacter sp. HLT1-20. Next base: position 51,616 of record NZ_JBTNDR010000024.1, read on the forward strand.
GCCGGTGGACCGTCAATGCACCACTTGGTGCCGGAGTTGCTGTCCACGGAGGCGTCAACGTCCTCGGCGCCCCAGATCTTGTAAGGGCCGCCGGGAGCGGTCACCACGGGCTGCTCGGCAAAGCTGACCACCACGTTGCCGAAGTTCCGGTAGGAGCCAAAGCCGGTGACGCTGGTGTCGTAGGCGCCGTCGGGCTGGCCGGCCAGTGCGTTGTCGTAGTTGTTGACGCCGCCCCAGAGGCTTTGCTCATTGAACTGGATCCGGTCCCGTGAAGGATCGCCGAAGAACATGGCACCGAGGCGTCCATTGCCCACGGGCAGGGCGCCGGACTGCCAATCAGTGGCGGGCTGCTGGTACCAAAGCGCGTGGGCGGACAGCGCCGGGTGGGGTGCAAGAATGGTGGCCAGTTGCTGGGCCGGTGCCGCCGATGCGCTGCGGGCGATCATTTGGGCCACGAGGGGTGTGAGAGCAAGGGCTCCTCCCAGTTTGAGGACTTGGCGGCGGTTTGGTTGCATGACTGTCATGAACACTCCTGAGCTTCATTGGTCTGGTGTTTGAAGCGCTCCATGGTGAGGAAACCGATTTCCGGCGCGCTTTCATGACAGTTTTCCACCCAGAACATCCGATGTCTACGGCTTGGTGTGGAATGGTCCGAATGGCTAGGGTGTTGAGGCGGTGGTCGAGTCTGTCGAGACACAGCCCGTCGAAATCCGCTGCGCGTCAATCTGGTGTAAGCCTGCTAAAACGCAGGATCCCATTTCTGGGCACGCGACAACACCATGGCCATTTGATTTCCGCCAGCCTCACGCAATTGTGCGGAATCCCCAACTACTACCAACAAAGTCCTGGCCCGGGAGAGCCCTACATAGAGCAACTCAGCTGCCCTGTCCATGTCCTTGAAGCCATTGACGCACAGAACAACCACCGAACGTTCGAGCCCCTTGAAGCCCAGAACATGTCCGTAGAATTCACCTTCGTTGGCATGGAACTCACGCCAATACTCGCCAATTTCGTTCCGGTTGGAGTAGTCCACATGAATTGGGTGCCGATTTTTGGTGGTCAGCAGTGCGATCTGGTTGTTGGCCCACCCGTCCTTGATTAGTGCGTCGATGCAGTCGCTGGCAACATCCAGTGCAGCGTCTGTTGCGCATTGCACTCGCCGGACGGCCATGCCGGTGCTGCCGCGGGGCATGAACTTCTCGCCTGCGAAGCCCTTGAACGTTTCGGCGATCTTCTTGGTGTTCCGCAAGTTGTCGTCGATGTGGATGGTGATGAGGTCGGAAATCGCATCATCCCCGTCCCAGCGCTTGTAGACGTCCTGGCCGTCATCCATGAAGGCGTAAATCTCAGGTTCCTCGGGGTCCTTCATGCAGGCGCGCAAGGCTTCCCACCACAGCGGGGCAAAATCCTGTGCTTCGTCCACGATCACGGCGTCGAACTTCTCGTGCGCCGGCAGTGCGCTGGCCAGGTCCTTCAATATTCTGGGCATGTCCACGTCGTAGTACTCTTGGCCTTCGCCGTCGGGCACACCCAATGATTTGACGAATTCATGGAACTCACCGGTAAAGGCAGGCTTTGATTGCCGCCAACCTCTCACCTGGTTGCCGAGGTACATACCCAAGCCCTTGTTGTAGCAAAACAGCCCAACGCGCTTGCCCGATTTACATAGTTCGCGGGCCTTCTCCACCGCCAGCCAGGTTTTCCCGCTGCCAGCGCCACCGGTGAACCGGATACGCGGCAGAGACCGAGTGGCCCGCAAGAGCACCTTTTGACGCTCCGTCAGGTGGTCCTGTTTGTTCTCGTCCTCTTCGTGGCCGGCTCCGTCGCTCGCGGGTTGGTCGAGATTCCCCTCGAGCTTGGGGACAATTCTCTCCAAGTACGACGGCGCCAGCGGTACAGTCCCGCTGCCTTCGGTCAGGATCGCACGGCGGATCTTTTCGGCGGGATTCTTCACGTCGTCCTGGTCCAGAATCAGCTCACGCGGATTGCCAGATTTCACCCACTCCTGGGGAACCGCTGAATACGGGAGGGCGGCCATGTAGACAAAACGGCTGGTCAGTTTCGAGCCAGTTTGGTCAGCGATCCATTCCTTGAACGCGTGCATTGATCCTTGCGACTGGGCCAATGGGTCCTGAAGCTTGTGTCTACCGTGAGCCCCGCCTGATTGGAACCACTGGCCGTGCTCGTTGGTGACGAGACCACCCTTGACCTCGACGGCCGCCAATCCAACGCCGGGCCACAGGACCAGTATGTCGATCTCGTGTTCCGCCCGTCCATGCCGCACTTGGACGGAGTGGGCCAGCACAACATCGTCGGGCAGTGTTGCTTTCAGAAGGTCCCAGACGGCCTTCTCGGCGAGCTGGCCGTCTTTGAAATCGGGTTCCGGCGGAATGCAACGCAATGAGGAGTCCTTTCGGTGGATACAAAGGCACTCCCAAGCTACGGGGCGCAAGTCTCAGATTCGGATTGCTACGTCCGCATCGAGTACGCAACCCCAGGAACCATCTAACTGACCGGGCACTGCACTACCGGTGGTCGCGACTACGCGCTGATCTCAATTGTTTGGTTCTTCTTTGAAGGGCGCTCATGACTCGTAGGTATTCAACATCATACAAATCGTTTAGTCCATCGATTATTCGGCCAGCTGCTATGGAAAGGAACAATGCGATGTCTTGGCCGCTTTGGAATTCAGCGGCAGCCGATGCACTGACTATGTCCATCCGCTGTGCAGCTGTTAATCGAGAGTGTGTTTTGTGGTGCTGCGGTATCCCGAGACCATTTTTTGTGTCGTGCTGTGGCATGAGTCCATCGTCAAAATTCTCTAGGGCGTCTGCCATTTTGACCTCCGGATATCTCAGGCAATTGGGCGTATTTTATCGGAACATAGGTTCGTTTTCCAGGTTTTCCAATGCGGTGTCATTCGGGCTGCGTCGCATACGAGATATTCAGCCAGTAGGCGTCACCGTTCGTCTTTGTCCGAACCACCACATAGCCTGGCCTGGTGAACACTTTTGATGGGGGACAAGCGCCAGAACAGCTGGCAGAAGGGCTCTATGAGCTTCTTCATACGAATGATCTGGCAATGCGGCTCAGTGCGGTGCCGGATTTGGAAGCCACCAGTCTGGAAATGGACAGTGACAGCTCTCCCGAGGCGTTGTCGCGTCACGTTGCCGAGGCCGTCAAACAGTTGCTCATCACCACCAAGCCGGAAGACAGGGTTGGGAAAGTCAACCAGCTCTTGACGGTTATTGACCCGGCGCATCAAGTGTCGGCTGGGCCCACGCAGTTGAGATCGTTGCACCGGCCAGACGCGCTCAAACGCCGCCAGCTGCGCAGGCCCGTGACAAATTTGAGCGAAAGTGCGCTGCTAACCAATGGCAAAGACGACCCCAATCTGGCTGCTGAGATCAGGGCTGAGATTGAATCTGCCGACTCCGTAGATCTGCTGTGCGCATTCATCCGGTGGACGGGGATTCGTCTTTTGGAACCCGCATTGGCGGCGCTCAAAGACCGCGGAGGAAAGCTCCGGGTCATCACCACCACGTACATGGGAGCCACCGAGCGCAGGGCCGTCGATGAACTTGTGAATCGCTACGGTGCAGAAGTCAAAATCAGCTATGAGACCCAGTCCACCAGACTCCACGCGAAGGCGTGGCTCTTCCACCGGAACACCGGCTTCAGCACCGCATATGTAGGCAGTTCCAATCTGAGTCAGGCAGCCATGCTCGACGGTCTCGAATGGAACGTGCGACTGTCAAACATTGGCACGCCGGCCTTACTTCAAAAGTTTGCCATCACTTTTGATAGTTACTGGGAACAGCGAGCATTCCAGCCGTACGACCCGGAAACGGATGCTGACAAACTGGACGCTGCGTTGCTCAGGAACGGCGGGAAGCTAACCTCAGCCCCCAGCGGATATACCGGCCTTGAAGTGGAACCGTATCTGCATCAGGTGGAGATGCTGGAGGATCTGGAAGCCGAACGTGCCAAGGGCTTTCATCGAAATCTTCTCGTCGCCGCCACTGGTACGGGAAAGACTGTCATCGCAGCCCTGGACTACAAGCGACTGTGCGAAGCTGCCGGCAAAGACCTTTCCTTGCTGTTCATCGCCCACCGCAAGGAAATTCTTCAGCAGTCCATGACCACGTACCGCAACGTCATGCAGAGCGGTTCATTCGGCGAGCTGTTTGTTGGCAAACACAAACCCCAGCAGTGGAAACACGTGTTTGCCAGCGTCCAATCGCTCTCTGCCAAAAAGTTGGGCAAGTTGGACGCGGACAGATTCGACGTCGTCGTCATAGACGAGTTTCACCATTCCGCGGCAAAGACGTATCGCGTGCTCATGGACCACCTGACACCGCAGGAATTCCTCGGGCTCACGGCAACCCCCGAACGCGGAGACGGCATCCACGTTGCCGATGAGTTCTTCGACGGCAGGACTGCAAGCGAGCTCCGCCTGTGGGATGCCCTGGATGCCGATTTGCTTGTCCCGTTCCACTACTTTGGGGTATCGGACGATGTTGACCTCAGCAATTTGGACTGGAAACGCGGATCCTACGACCTGCAGCAGCTGAGCGGCGTATACACAGGCAACGACGCTCGCGCCGCCAAAATCATCAAAGAGCTCCAGGACAAAGTCACAAGCACCGATCGGATGCGAGCGATCGGCTTCTGTGTTTCAGTCCAGCATGCTGTGTACATGGCCGAAGTCTTCAACAAGGCCGGCATCAAATCCGTCGCAGTCTCCGGGCAGACTGACGACGGCGAACGCGCACTAGCGCTGAAACGGCTTCGCAAGCGTGAGATCAACTGCATCTTTGCCGTTGATCTGTTCAACGAGGGCCTGGACTTGCCACAAGTGGACACCATACTCTTGCTGCGTCCAACGCAGAGCGCCACAATCTTCATGCAGCAATTGGGCCGCGGCCTTCGGCGCGCGAAAGACAAGTCCGTGCTGACTGTGTTGGACTTCATTGGACAGCAGCACAGAGACTTTCGCTTCGACGTTCGGTTCCGGGCCATGACTGGCTACGGCCGGAAGCAGTTGGAAAAGGCAGTTGACGACGAGTTCCCCTTCCTGCCGTCCGGTTCCCAGATTGTCCTGGACCGAGTGGCAAAGGACGTTGTTCTGACGAATCTGAGGACCCAACTGAAGCTGAACCGGCCCAAACTCGCAGCCGACATCAAGTCATACGGGGCTTTGCGGCTTGCCTTGTACTTGGAAAATTCCGGCAACGACGTAAAAACGATCTACAAGAGCACCAAAGATTCATGGACTTGGTACCTGCGACAGGCAGGACTTATTGAGGGGCTGTCACCTGCAGAAGCGTTGATACAAGGAAAACTTGACCAGCTTTCGGCCGATGAAGAAAAGAAGCTGCTGTCTCGCATGGCTGCCCTGATCCATGTGGACGACAGGGAACGCGCCGAGGCATACGCGATGCTCGTTTCTCCCGACGCGCCGGCCTATCAGGAATTGGGTTCGCGTGAGCAAGTGTTTGCCCGCATGCTGTTCTTTATTTTGTGGGACGACGCCGGCGGATTTACCTCATATGACGAGGGATTCGCCCACCTTCGCAGCTACCCGTATGACTGCAGCGAGATTCAGCAAGTCGTTAAATTGGGAGCGGACGCGTCGAAGCGTGCCGGAAAGAGCCTTGGCTTGGAATTCGCGGGAATTCCGTTGCTCTCGCATGCCACGTATAGGCGCGAGGAGATTCTGGCTGCTTTGGAATATGGTTCCTTGGAACTCGGCAAAAACGTGAAGCACCGGGAGGGTGTTGCTTGGTGTCCGCAGACCAGGACAGATGCTTTCTTCGTGACGCTGGACAAGGACGAGGCGAATCACTCGGCGACCACCATGTACAAGGACTACGCGATCAGCCAAGAACTTTTCCATTGGGAATCGCAAAACAACACCTCACCAGCCAGCCCGGTGGGGCGTCGGTACCTTGACCGGAAAGCGCACGGCTCCCGGATACTGCTCTTCACTCGCGATACCGCCGAAGACGAAACCGGGCTGACCATGCCCTACACCTGTCTCGGTCAAGTCGACTACGTCCAGCACAAAGGTGAGAAGCCGATTGCCATCACGTGGAAGCTACACCGGCCCATGCCTGCCGATGTCTTCGCCGAGGCAGCAGCCGTTGCACAGTAGTTCGTTGCACCCAGCGTCATCTACTGCGCAGTAACCACCCTGCATGTCAAAGTGGGAATGTACGCCCGCTTCAAGAGGAGATCTGCATTGAGCATTCGAGACAACACCAACCGCCGACTCAAAGAAGTTCTTGACATTATGGCCGCCGGATCGTGGCTTGAGGAGAAGCCCAACGGGGGAGTGGTCCTCGCCGAGGCCGTGGCCCGTATTCCGTTCACGAAGGAAGAAGCCGAAATCCTCAGTGGCGGCATTCCCCGCGGCCACAAGAACCTCACCAAAGCCACCGCCGATCTGGTCAAGGCCGGCTGGATCACCAAGGGCCGCAGCGGCTGGGAAGTCACCGAAGACGGCTTGAAGGCAACAGTTGTTTTCACCACTGTGGAAACCTTGGTTGAGGCACTGGCAAGCGGGGCCCAGGCTCCCGCAGACACTGCGTTGCCAGCCCAGCCCGCGGCGACGCCGGAGAAGAAAGCCCCCGCCAAGAGGGCTGCCGCCAAAAAGCCTGCCGTGAAGAAGCCGTCCGCCAAGGCAGTCCCGGCAAAAGCCGCCGCGAACAAGGCAAACCAGGAATCCGGCGTCGAACACCAGGAACAGCCCGCAACGGTGGCACTGGCTGGCGACTTCGGCACCACTCTGGGCGCCGTGGAGAACTGGGATCCCAGCCACAACGCCGTCCAGATGAAGCTCGATGCCAAGCAGGGCACCTGGAAGCTCACCGCGGACCTGCCGGCCGGGCAGTACAGCTACAAGGCGGTGGTGAATGGATCGTGGGATGAAAACTACGGTGCGTTCGGCATCAACGACGGCGCCAACCACGAGTTCGCGCATGCCGGCGGCCCCGTGACGTTCCACTACGACCACACCACAAAAGACGTGCTGCGCAGCGAAGTCTAAGCCAGAAAATGCCCAAAAGCAGGCGGTTGAGCCGTGCCAGTTTCGGCAGGCTCAACCGCCCCGCTAGCCTTGATGCATGACAATGGACGCGAGCGATTCCCCCCAGGACCATGCCTCGGCAACAACCTGGCAGGCAACAGGGAAAAACCTGGTTGTAAAAGGGGACAATCTCAGCGTCCTGGCCACGTTGCCGGATGAGAGCTTCCGGCTCATCTACATTGATCCGCCGTTTAACACCGGCAAGATCCAGACCCGCCAGACCATGAAGAATGTCCGCAGCGAAACGGGGTCGCGCCTGGGCTTTCAGGGCCGCAGCTACGACACCATCAAGGGCTTGGCGTTTAGCTACAACGATTCGTTCGGCGACTACTGGGAGTTTCTGGAGCCCCGGCTGGAAGAAGCCTGGCGCCTCTTGGTCGATGACGGCACCCTTTACCTGCACCTGGACTACCGCGAGGTCCACTACGCCAAGGTCCTGCTGGACGCCCTGTTTGGCCGCGAATGCTTCCTCAACGAGATCATCTGGGCCTACGACTACGGCGCCCGGGCCAAAAAGAAGTGGCCCGCCAAGCACGACAACATCCTCGTCTACGTCAAAAACCCCAAGACGTACTACTTCAACAGCGAAGAAGTGGACCGCGAGCCCTACATGGCGCCCGGCCTGGTCACGCCCGAAAAAGTCGCACTGGGCAAGCTGCCCACGGACACCTGGTGGCACACCATCGTCTCGCCCAACGGCCGCGAAAAGACCGGCTACCCCACGCAAAAGCCCGTCGGCATCCTGCGCCGCATCATCTCCGCCAGCACGGAGAAGGGCGACTGGGTCCTAGACTTTTTCGGCGGCAGCGGCACCACAGGCGCTGCGGCGCTGGAGCTGGAGCGCAAGTTCGTGCTGGTCGACCAGAACCCGGAGGCCATCGAGGTCATGCGCCGTCGCCTGGATCCTGAGGCCGTGGACTTCATAGAGTTCGACGCCGAACCCTAGCAACGCTGCCCGCTGCGGCTTGCGCCGTGGCTGGCCCGGCTGGGCTTCGCGCCGCCGCCGTTAGCCCAGCGGAATCAGCCACTCCACCGTGATGTAGATGCAGGCGGCGATGGTCAGCGCCCCGGTGAGAATGGACGCGATCCAGTAGCTACGGCGTCGAGTTTTCACGGCAAAGCCCAGCAGGGGCGGGAAAGCCAGCATGCTCAGTGCGGCCAGGAACCCCAGAATTCCCAGAGCCACACTGGCAGCGGTGGTGGTGCTGTCCAAAGTGCCGGTCATGACAACAAAGGACAGCAGGGCCAGCAAAATCACCGGGTAAGCCAGCAGTGCCCAGCCCACTGCTGTTGTGGCAACAACCCACCAGATGGAGCGCTGCGGCAAGGCTTCCTGGACGGGCGCTTGGGAACGCGCCATTGCAAGGCGTTGGGACGGGATCTCACTATGGGGACGGGGCATGCTTCTTTTCTAGCACGCCACGCTGGAGGCCCGCTGTCACGCTGCCCAAGCCACTTTGTCAGACCCTGCTCCTATAGTCAGTCTTGGGCCGGATTTACATCGAATCGGGCTTTGGCAGGGGGCAATGGTTGTTTCCTTGCATCACTGAAATTCAGGAGACATGTTTTGGGGAATGAAATTTTGAATCAGCCGCAAGGGTCCGTTTACGGGCCGCCGTCCATGATGCCGCCCGCGGGCCCCGGGTTCCCTCCCGCCGGACCGCCCGCCCCGCCCGCAAACAAGAACGCTGGCAAGGGCCTGGCCATCACAGCCCTGTCCCTGGCGATCGTTTCTCTGTTGCTGTGCTGGGTACCGATCGTGAACAATCTGGTGTTCTTCCTGGGCCTAATGGCGCTTGGGTTCGCCGTCCCGGCCCTCATTGTCTCAATGCGCAAGCGGTCCACGGCGCGCGGCATGTCGATTGCCGCAACCGTGATCGCAGTGGTGTCCCTGATCGGTGTGCTGGCCTCGCAGGCCATGTACTCATCCATGATCGATGACATCGGCAAGTCCATAGAGGAAGGCTCCGACGGTGTTGTTGACGTGGCGCCGAAGGACCAGAAGAAGGCCGACGCCGCAGCCCTCGCCCTGGGTGCAACCGGCAAGGTGGGTGCCGAATACGAGGTAACCGTCAAGAGCGTCAACCTCAACGCAGCCGAGGCCATCACCGCCGCAAGCGAGTACAACGAGCCCGCCAAGGGCCAGTACGTCCTGATTGATGTTGCGGTCAAGTACGTCGGTGCAGAAGAGGGTGATCCCTGGATCGATCTGGGCGTGAAGCTGGTTGGCACTGACGCCCGTCAGTATTCGTCCACCACCTGCACCGCCATGGTGGAGAAGTCAGGGACCTCGGTTCCCACCTTGGAAAATGGTGGAACCGGGGAATTCCAGGTGTGCATGGATGTGCCCGCCTCAGCTGTTGCGGGGGCCAAGGTCTTCGTTGAACCCACGTTCACGCTCAAGGACAACCAGCGGGTTTACTGGACCACAAAGTAGCAGCAAAGTTCCATTGCAGAGACTTGTGGGCTGGTTCCTGGAGTCAGCCCGGCGAGCCCGTTGCTCGTTGCTCATTGCTGGGCCTGGTTTCGCCGTGGTGGCCCGCAGCACCGGACTTGCGACTCTCACCGCATCTGGCTCTCCAGGCATCGTTGCCCGGTGGTGATAGAGGGGGTCAAGAGCTGGTGATTCCACGGGTTCGGGGCCACGGACTGCGATGATGGCCTTCTACCATCATCGCGCCGGGGTCCTGGGGATTCGCGCATCGTGGCACATAACAGGAGTTCTCACCTTTTTGACAGCCACGGCCATATTCGCCGCCTTTTACATGTTAATGCGCCGGACACTCACATCAGAATTTCCAAATGAGGTAAGACCCCCCCCATTACGGGCAATCTAAAAGAGTCTCGTCGGGCTCTACCGCAGCGTGGCTGGAAGTGGGAGGATAAGTCATCGAACCCAATGTTCTGGCCAGCCGATCAGATACTAAAAGGTCCCGATCCTGAGAGGTGATCCAAATTGAGTAACCCTCTAGTTGAAATTTTTCCTAGCAACGTTCGGAAAATTATCTATGCATCCTATTCGGTCCTTGCTGTAGTAATAGGAGCCATCCAAGCCTCAATGACCAGCCTCAAAGTCGACGTGCCAGTCTGGTTTGCTATCTGTCTCGCCGTCTTTGCTGCAATCGGCGGCCTTCTTGGCCTCACCGCGGCATCCAATACCCCGCCAAGCAAGGATCCGTGAGATAGGCCCGCTACCCCAGATGGTAGCTACAAAATTGGAGTCGGATCGTACGCCAACTGATTTTCGATGTTCGTCGTTTGTGGCTGCGTTGCGAAAACCATTTGAAGATGGGATTTTTTGAACGCCGATGATCTTTAGGGTCATTGGAAGCGCCGCAGCGTGGCTTTAGTTCTTCTCGCAACCGAGGGTTAGCAAGAAACCCGGCATCAACGGCCTAGGATATGGCCCCGCGCGTACGCTAGAAATACTGAAAACACTATCTAAAACGTATGATTTAGGACATTTTCTGGAAGCGATTCCGCAGAGTCGTTTAGCTGACGTTAGGCAGGTGAGTTTGTGGGCGCGGTCGGAGTTGTTGCGGGCTCCGCGGGTTGCCTTTGGCCAGGTTGGTTTCTCCTTCCAACCGCGGGGGGGGGGGGGGGGGGGGGGGGGGGGGGGTGGGGGGGGGGGGGGTGAGAAGAGATGGTGCCCCCAACCCAATTT
>NZ_JBTNDR010000025.1:0-55532 GCF_054510895.1 Arthrobacter sp. HLT1-20
GCCCACAAAACACGCCAACCCTCCCCCCCGGGGAAGAACAAGACGAGGTCGTCTTTTGGTCTCCCCCCCCCCCCCCCCCCTCCCCCCGCCGTCGTTCCCCGCGCCCTCCCTAACCTCGCAAGCTCGGCCAGGGAGCCCTCGGGCGCGTGGGCCCACTGAAATTCGTTAGATGGCTGCCACGCCGCGTTCCCCGGTTCTCACCCGGACCGCCTCATACACTTCAATCATCCAGACCTTGCCGTCGCCTGCTGTTCCGGTGTTGGAACTGGCAACGATGATATCCATGAGGTCGTAGGCCTGGTCATCGCTGGCAAGGACTTCAATGCGGATCTTGGGGTGCAGATCGACTGTGTATTCGGCCCCGCGGTAAACCTCGGTGTGGCCGCGCTGGCGTCCGTAGCCGTGGGCTCCGCTGACGGTCAGTCCCTGGACGCCATAGCTTTCCAAGGCGTTGCGGACATCGTCGAGCTGTTCCGGGCGGATTATGGCTGTTATGAGTTTCATGCATCAACCTTCGATTCTTCAGCGTGTGATTCCTTGGACCCTGAAGTCGTCGGCAGTTTTTCAATCATCGGCTGGAAACTGCCGGAGCTGCGGCCGCCCAAATCATAGGCGGATTCGGCGTGCACGGACACGTCGATGCCGTCTGTTTCATGTTCGTGGGAGATGCGGAAGCCCATGGTCTTGTTGATGATCCAACCAATGATGAAGGCGAGGACGAACGAGTACAGCATGACGGCCAGGGCACCAATGCTCTGCTTGCCCAGGAGTTCGAATCCGCCGCCATAGAACAGTCCCTGGCCACCAGCAGGTGAGTTGGGATCAGCTGCGAAGCCAATGAACACGGTTCCGACGATGCCGCCCACCAGGTGGACGCCGACGACGTCGAGCGAGTCGTCAATGCCCATGCGGTACTTCAGGCCAACCGCCAAGGCGCACACGGCGCCGGCAAGCAAGCCCAGCACCATGGACCACATGGGTGTCAATGCGGAGCAGGCCGGAGTGATGGCGACAAGACCGGCGACGGCACCCGATGCGGCACCCAAGGAGGTTGCGTGGCCGTCACGGAGCTTCTCCACCAGGAGCCACCCAAGGATGGCAGCGGCGGGAGCTGCGAGGGTATTGATCCAGGCGTAGCCTGCCACTGCATTGGCGCCCAGGGCGGAGCCGGCGTTGAAGCCAAACCAACCGAACCAGAGCAGTCCGGCACCCAGCATGACGAAGGGGAGGTTATGTGGGCGGTGGCTGGAATCCTTGCCAAAACCCTTTCGCTTGCCCAGGATCAGGGCCAGGGCCAGGGCGGCGGCACCGGCGTTGATGTGAACCGCTGTGCCACCGGCAAAGTCGATCACGCCGAGTCCCTGGCCGATCCAACCGCCTGTGGGGTTGCCGTCGGCATCCTCGGTGAAGGAGAACACCCAGTGAGCCACGGGGAAGTAGACGACGCTCACCCAGATTGCGGCGAAAAGCATCCAGGCACCGAACTTGGCCCTGTCGGCAATGGCGCCGGTGATGAGCGCAACAGTAATGATGGCAAACACTGCCTGGAATCCCACAAAGGCAACTTCGGGGATGGTGCCCACCAGGGGCATCCCGTCGCCGGTATCGAGAACGCCCTGCAGACCCAACTTCTCAAACGGGTTTCCGAGCAGTCCCCCGCCGACGTCGGTACCGAATGTTGCCGAGTAGCCAAACAGCACCCATATGACGGCTACCACCGCGATGGCGCCAAAGCTCATCATCATCATGTTCAGCACGCCCTTGGCCCGGGTCATGCCACCGTAGAAAAACGCTAGTCCTGGGGTCATCAACAGCACCAAAGATGCGGATATGAGGACCCAAGCTGTATCGCCAGTATTCATTAGCTGCTGGCCTTTCATTGCGAGAGTTACTGCCTGCCGCTCCATCGGGGCTGTGCAATCTGGACTCTTACAATGGTGGTTCGCGCGTGTTTCGCCGCGGCTCGCCAATGATTTCCACCACGTTACAACTCTGGCGTGAGAGTTAACTTCGTGCGACGGGAATGTTTCGGCAGTGTTTCGGGCCGGCAGTATTTCCTAACTCGCCTGGGCCTTGGTGACCACGACGGCGATTTGCACCCTGTTCCCCACACCTAACTTGCTCATGACAGTGGACACCAACAGTTTTACTGTTGCTTCGCTGACGTGCAGCGAGGATGCCAGCGCAATGTTGGTCATGCCCGCGGTTACCCCCTCCGCCACGCGCTGTTCACGGGCGTTGAGGCATTCGAATCTTTTGAGGTGAATTTTATCCAGGAAGACGCTGCGCGATTTGACTGCCCGTCGTGCAGCATCACTGAGGATGAGGGCTCCCCCGCGGTAGATGATGCGCAACGCCACGGGCAAATCTTCGGAGATGGTTTCGCTGCGCAAAATGGCACTGGCGCCACAGCCTACAAGGTACTCCCCAAGCTCATCGGGCACATTGCCCATGATCACGATGGTGGGAGGGGAGGGTTCTGCGCTGACGGCTTTGCAGGTCAGTGTGAGCTCTGCTTCTCCCATGGCGACGTCCAACAGCACCAGGTCGATGGGCTGGCGCGCCATCAACCCCAGAATTTCATCCGAGTCAGCACTCGATCCAACCACGTCTATGTAACCCGCAGGGCTGAGGAGCTGGGCCAGGCCGAGCCCCTTCACATAGTCACAACCCACAATGGCCATGCGCATTGTTGCCGACTTCTCAGCGATTGCACTGTTCATGTTTTCAAACCCCCAGTTCATACTGCCAATACGTAGCCAAAGGCAGGGCCGGGCAGGCGTTGATCCTCAGCCACCCGGCGGCTCCCGGTCCCGTCGGAAGGCACAACACGCCCCAACGGCACGCGCCTAATCCTTCCAACGGAAGCTACACATTCCCCAATATTTTTACCCTGCTAGCGTAGCGCGTTTGGCCGGATTCTTTTTGCCGACCGGACATGTCTGGACCCCATTCGGCCAAATTGTGCAAAATTTGCGACCCAATAGGGTAAAAATATCCCCTCGTGGCGGCACCGGGCCGTTCGCCGGACCCGGGAACGGCGCCAGGCCCTCACTAAAATTTTGAGCCAATAGCCGTGTGTCTATTTTCGCTACAAAAACATTGACCAACCGGCCATCCACTTTAGCCGTTAGCCTGTCATGCTGCCGCGGCGCAGCTGGCAAACTATTTATTGTGTGTATCTTGACTGGCACACACGCAGTATCGTCAGGCTGATTCAGAAAACCAGCAACCAAATAAGGATTCCGGAGTGGCAATTGGGCTGATTTTCCCAAAAAGTCACCCCGGATTTTTTCGTTGCGAAGCTTGTCGAAATAATACGAGCAAATATCTGCTGGGCCGGCTATTTTCGCTTTGTCATTGCTTGTCGGCCTTAATTGCAAGTTGATGCGTTTTATTGGGGATCGAAAGGTCTTGCATACCATTCGATTGGCGGGCACTCGGTGCGTCGTCGTCAGATTATTAGGGGAATTATCAGATGAACAAAAGTAAAACAGTACGCGCGTGGTCCAGCGCAGTCGGGACAGCCACCGTCGCCGCCTTGGCCCTTGGCCTGTTCGCCGGAGCACCGGCGCAGGCTGCCGCAGGTGACATCAGCGATGGATCCGGGCAGTTCCTCAACGGCACCGTCTTGAACCAGCCTGACTTTGCCTTGAAGCTGTCCAATGGCGCGGCCACTGCGGTAAACACCGGCGCTAAGGCCGACGTTGTCGCAACCACACCACTGGATTTGAGCGCCCTGGGCATCATCAACGTCGGATCGGGCAACATCGCCCTGCTGGGAAACAACGGAATCATCCGCTTGGGCGCGTTGGGCCAGTATGGCCGCGCCGTCAATGATGGATCGTCGGAAGCCTTCTCCGGCCTGGTGTCGGGCGCACCCTCACTGGTCACACTGCCGGCGGACCTGCCCACCTCGGGTGACTCCTCACTGCCGGCCGCGCAGATCAATGTGAGCACTGCTGGCCTGTTGGGTGGAACCGACCTGGTCAGCATCAAGGTGAATGTCCAGACCCTAGCCGCAGCCGCCAAACAGAGTGTTGATACGGCTCCTGTTGGCGCCTACAACGTTGCCGGTGTCGGCGCCGAAGTGGGCGGCAGCCTGGTTCAGGGTGTTTCAAATACGTTGAACCCGGTGCTCAACCCCGTCCTTGACGCCTTGAAGATCGCCGGTGTCACGATTGCCAACCCGCTGGCCGGTGGCACGATCGCCATCAGCGAAGCTGAGCTGCTCGCCGTTGCCGGTGTAGCAAGCATCAATGCCCTGCCTGCCGGCACCGACCTGTTGCAGTTCTTGCCTCAGGCGGTTGTCACCAAGCTGACAAAAATTGTCAACGACTTGATGACCTCCATCAACACTGAGGTTGGCAAGCTTGGATTGGCCGGCCTGGCACTAAGGCCCTTGGTCGCCACCCTCCAGGGTGTTGTGACGCCACTGTTGAACGGTCTGGGCACCAGCCTGCTGGCTCCCTTGTCCTCGGCCATCAGCGATCTTGCCGCGCTGAACCTCAATATCAAAGGCACCACAGCCGGAAAGTTCACACAGTCTGCCCTGCAGCTAACCCTGCTCAAGGGCAACCTGGCCTCGATTCCGCTGGCTTCGGCAAGCGTTGGCCCCAACCTGACCACGGCTGCAATCCCTGTGTTCAACAAGGACAGCATTGCCATCGCTGGCGGTCTTGGACTGATCGTGCTACTGGGCATGTTTGTCATTCGCCGTCGCCGCAACGGTGCTGTCAGCACCGCAGCAATGGCCTAGGGAGCGGATCACATGTACGGACCAAAAATTGGTACCGGCGCAACAGCCACGGGTGCTGGCACCCTGGCGGCCACCGGCGCCGGTCCGCTGGGCTGGTACCTGCTCATCGCAGCCGCAGTTTTGCTTGCCGGGTTCTTTCTGTTGCGATCCGTCAGTAGGAAGACACGGGCTGCCCTAACAGATTCATCCAGTT
The DNA here is from genome assembly GCF_054510895.1 of Arthrobacter sp. HLT1-20. Taxonomy (NCBI): domain Bacteria; kingdom Bacillati; phylum Actinomycetota; class Actinomycetes; order Micrococcales; family Micrococcaceae; genus Arthrobacter; species Arthrobacter sp. HLT1-20. Next base: position 4,953 of record NZ_JBTNDR010000025.1, read on the forward strand.
AGCACCACAAGCACCATGGTGCGGGTCCAGACGGATTCACCGCCTGGACCCGCACCATCCGCATCCTTTAGGTCTGGGGACACATTGTCTTTTTTTGAATCGGCCCAGGCGCTTGCCTTTGTCCTCTTGGTTACGTTCCTGGCCTATGTGGCCGTTCTCTTGGTCCCCTTCCTGACCCGGAAACCCGATCCGGAAGGAGATCCGAATTCCTTCGACTGGCATTTCTTCATCCCCTGCCGCGACGAAGAGGTTGTTATCAGCAGCACTGTTGCATCCCTGACCACGCAATTCCCCGGGGCCCATGTTTGGGTTATCGACGATGACAGCGACGACGGCACCGTGGGTGTGGTCACCTCCCTCGCCACGGACAACGGCAACCTCCACCTGGTGCAGCGGCGACGTCCCAATGCCAGAACAGGCAAAGGCGACGCCCTCAACGCCGCCTATGCTGCGCTGAACGCCTGGCTCCCGCCTGGTACCGACCGCACCCGCTGCATCGTTGCCGTGGTCGACGGCGATGGCGAGCTTGCGCCCAACGCGCTGGCTCAGGCAGCCGGCCCACTGGCGTTCGGTGAACCCATGGTGGGGGCCGCCCAGGCGGCCGTTTGGATGCGCAACCGCAACGATCCACGGCCAGCCAGTGGAAACTCACGCCTCAGGCAGGCGATGGGGCGCTACTTGGTTCGCATGCAGGACATCGAATTCCGCACGACGATCGCAGCCATGCAATCGCTGCGCCGGCACACGCTTTCGGTGGGGCTCGGCGGAAACGGCCAGTTCACCCGGCTCTCGGCACTTGATGCGGTGGCCGATCGGGCCCGGCGGCCATGGCACGGAGGCCTGCTCGAGGACTACGAACTGGCCATCCACATCATGCTTGCAGGCCACCACACCGTTTACATGCACGACACCCATGTCTCACAAGAGGCACTGCCCTCGGTGCGTCGCCTGCTGACCCAGCGCACACGGTGGTGCCAAGGAGGCATGCAATGCGGGCGCTACCTCAAGGACATCTTCGTCTCGCCACACTTTACGAACCTCGGTGCCCTTGAATCGAGCTATTTCCTGGTTATTCCTTACGTCCAGCTGATTGGGCTTTTCCTGTGGCCCACGCTGTTGCTTTCCATGGTGGGCAGCGGCGCTGTCACAGCCGGCGGTGTGGCCTTGTGGCTGGGGCAGTCATGGTGGCTCATTCCCTTAATCCTGCTCACGGGGGTTGCACCCTTTGCCTTGTGGGGACCCATCTACCGCCGCCAGTGCGAACCCGATCGCGGTTTCCTTGTGGGCCTGCTCTGGGGCCTGGGTTACTGGCTCTACATGTACCAAAGCTACGTGTGCGTTCTCCGGGCCGGGTTCCGCATGCTGACAGGCCGCAACGGTTGGGCCAAAACCCGACGCAACCACGAAAACGACACCCAGCTGCTGGCAAAGGAAGCCTAATGACAACTACTCCCGCAAACAATTCCGGCACGGCTTCTTTGCCCGCGCCTGCCGGAGTGGCCCGCCGCGCCTCAGGCTCCCATGGCTTCCCTGCCTTGGTGGTGCTTCTGGGTGCTGGCGCCTTGATCATGTTTGAAGTCCAGCTGCGCACCCTGGAAGCCCGCGCCTTTGCCGGCGTTTTGAGTGTGTTCTCCGATGCAACTGTGTACAGCGTGGGAAGTATGGTTGTCTTCCGTCTGGAGGACCAGGCCCCCTATGGCCTGAACATCACAGCACTGTGTTCCACAGGCGTCTTGTGGGTGCCGCTGCTTGTTGTTGCCGGCTTGATACTGCTGTCCGGACGCTGCCAGCGCGGCCCACTGCTGCGCGCCTTGTTGTTCAGCCTTTTGATAGTCGCCGCCTGCAATGTTGGCAGGTTCCTGATGATCGTCTTGGGCCTTGTTTGGTGGGGACAGGCCGGCTTCGACCTCATGCACCACTATCTGGGTTCAATTGTTGTCATCGCAGGTTTCGTGGCAGCCTTCATCCTGCTGGTCATGTCAGCCCGCAAGTCGCCAAAGCAGCGCCCGTGACGTCTCCGGCCCGCCTCCTTGGTTCCTTGTTGCTGGCACTGGGCCTGCTGCTGGCGCTCACCGCATGTGTACCGGGAGTGGCTGCAAGCCCTCCCGCAGCCAAACCGTTGGTGGCCTCGTGCCATGTGCTGGAAACGCCGGAGGAGCACGAGGCCGTCAGCGATTCTCGAGCTCCGGTCCCCTGCGGGTCGAACCACACGAGTGAGACCTTTCTCGTGGCTGAGCTGGTGGGTGAGCTGGCTGCCACCGCTTCCCGGCCGCACCTTAGCCGTTTAAGGGCCCTAACAGAGCAGTATTGCCCTGTTGACCTGCTGCGCACGTATTTAGGGGCAAGGGAACGCGATTCCAGTTCCGCCCTTGGCATCACAGCCTACTTTCCTGAAACTTCGGCTTGGAAAGCCGGGCTTCGCACCATCCGATGCGACGTGAGCGTCAAGGACGCCGGCAGCGAGGAACCCGTCAAACTTTCCGGATCCCTGAAGGACGTCATGGCCACGCAAGAATCCGCGCGCCTGCGCCGGTGTTATGTGGGCGCAGCGCTCCGGAAGGCTCCCCACGGGACCCCTCCTGAGGTTGTTCCCTGCACTGAACCGCACGTCGCCGAAGACATCAATGCGTGGGTGAACATTGACGCTTCGAGCCCGGAAGAAACGGATGTTGTGGACACCTGTACACCCTTTGCCAAGGAATTTTTCGCCCCGAAGCCCCTCCCGGCATCGGTGCAGGTGACGGGAATCATTGTTCCTGGCACAGGAATGGCCACCCTGCGATGCGCGGTCCGTTCCGCCGACGCCGCACCCGTGAAGGGCACCCTGCTTCATGATTGACACCTTCCAGGACAGCAAAGCCACCCCGGATGCCGGTGAGATTTCCAGGGGTGCCCGGACGCCTTTCCGCCAACGCTCCGCAAGACTGGCCTTCCGCTGGTTTGGCACCACGTTCAGCCCTGGCGCGCCAGTGCGGCGGATTCGCAACCACGGACTCGTAGCGGCCGTCACGGGAGCTGCGGCCGCTGCTGTGATCCTGATCCGGTTGTTCCTGCCAACTACCGTTGGCATGGCCGACCGCGGTGATGGATTCCAACAGATGTGCGGGCTGGGTGTCAGAAATGTCCGGCCGTGGAACTACGAAAAACTTACGCAATACGTCTATCCACAATGGATTCCGCACGGATGGGCAGGGGAAACCTGCCCATCCAACGCTGACGCCTGGTCCTGGCTGTCAGCCCCCCACCTGCTCGCCTGGCTGGGCCAGCTCTTGACACCCTTGCTGGGGTGGGGGCCGGGGTTGGACACCCGTGCCATTGCCGTGGTCTGTGCCGGCTTGTTTGGCTCACTCGTCGCGGGATTTGTCATCGCCTGCCCGGGCAGGCTGCCCTTCCGCATCCTGGCCGCGGCCGGCCTGACCGCTGTCATGGCCGATGGCATGTTCGCTGTCTTCTTCATCTCTCCGTACCCCCAGGCTGCCGTGTTCCTGGGCCTCTTTGGCCTGTTTGTGTCACTTTTATTCCTGTGGCGCCGCGACACTGTCACCGTGGCCGGGATGATCCCGGTGGTGTTGGCTTCGCTCTTTGTTTTTACTGCTGATCCGCAGACCGTTGCCCTGCTGCCGGCTCTCGCCTTGGCCTTGTGGTGGCGCCCGTCGCGGCGCAGGCGTTCGATTGTTGGTGCCGACCCTTCCGCCGCCACGTCCTGGCTGCGTGGCCGGGCTGTCGCCGCAGTCTTGGTCCTTGTGCTGTCCGCCGGCGCCGTGCTTGTGGTGGCATCCTCCAGCGGCAAGAACCGGGAGCCCCAACTGTACAACGCGATTTTCACTGAAATTCTGCCGTACAGCCCGCACCCCGAAAAGGATCTGGCTTGGTTTGGCATCAGTGCCGACCTGGCCCGATATGCCGGGACCAGCCACGGCGAAACAGGTTCCGCCGTCGAAAGCCCCACCTTCGAGGATTTCACCAGCAATGTCAGCAACATTGAGTTGGCGGGCTTTTACCTCAGTCACCCCGAACGCCTGGTGGGCCTGTGCGAACGTGGGGTGCAGGCGATGGTCCGCCCGCAGCTTGGCTACTTGGGACACCACATGGAGCAAGACGGTGTGACTCCCTACGCCCAGGACGAGCGTGTTCGCGTTGTGTCATCCCTGCTGTGGGCTTTTGGTGCTGCACCGGTGTCCGTTTTTGGGCTGCAACTCCTGGTGCTGACGTTGGGCCTGGCGGTGGCGTTAAGGACGAGCATGGGCCGCGCCGGTGTGGCTGTGGGCCGCTCAGCCACCATCGTGGTCATCTCCACCTGGCTGCTCTTTTGGAACGTCATGTTCAGCCAGGGCCAGTCGGATATCTACTTCCGCATGCTCGGACCCAGCTTCCTCACGGCATTGTGCCTGCCGTTGCTGCCCATGCTGGCTGCCCTCTTAATTGCAGGCCGCAGGCGCTAGGCAGCGTCCCGTTCAGCGCTGCGTCCCGTTAAACACCTAGTGCCCGCCGAAGCGGGCACTAGGTGTTTAACAGCAGGGAACCTAGCTCAGGAGGGCGTCAACAAAACTCTCGGCATCAAACGGAGCTAGATCGTCGGCACCTTCACCCAACCCCACCAGCTTCACGGGGACACCCAGTGTCTTCTGAATGGCCACCACGATGCCGCCCTTGGCGGTGCCATCGAGCTTGGTGAGGACAATGCCGGTGATGTTGACGACGTCGGAAAACACCTTGGCCTGGGTGAGCCCGTTCTGACCGGTGGTGGCATCCAAAACCAGCAGCACCTCATCCACGCTTGCCTGCTTTTCAATGACGCGCTTGACCTTGCCCAGCTCATCCATCAGGCCAACCTTGTTTTGCAGGCGACCTGCCGTGTCAATCATGACCACGTCGACTTCCTGCTCGATGCCCACCTTGACGGCCTCAAAGGCGACCGACGCCGGGTCTGCCCCGTCGACGTCGGACTTCACAGTGGGAACGCCAACACGGGCACCCCAGGTGGCCAACTGCTCAGCGGCGGCGGCACGGAAGGTGTCGGCGGCACCCAGGAGCACGTCCTTGTCCTCGGCCACGAGTACCCTCGCCAGCTTGCCCACGGTGGTAGTCTTGCCCACACCATTGACGCCAACCACCATGAGGATGGCCGGGCGGTTGTCGTGGCGGTCAATGTTCAGCGAACGGTCCATGGTGGGGTCCACCAACTTGATGAGTTCTTCACGCAGCATGGCCTGGACCTGTTCGGGGCTGCGGGCACCCAAAACCTTCACGCGTTCACGCAGGGTGTCCACCAACTCCATGGTGGAATCTGTGCCGATATCCGCCAGCAGCAGGGTCTCCTCAACCTCTTCCCACACATCCTCATCGATGGTGTCCCGGGACAGGAGCGCCAAAAGGCCCTTGCCCAGGGCATTGTTGGACTTGACCAGGCGTGCACGCAGCCGAACCAGGCGGCCCTCAACCGGCAGCGGGGTCTCCAGGGACGGTGCCGCTGGCTCCTCAATCTCAACGGCGTCATCCTCCGACGCCGGGACGGGGGTCTCTGGGCGTTCCTGCACCAAGGTGTCGGTGGAGCTTGCGGCATCGGCCGAGTCCAGCGGGGCTGGATCGTTGGCGTCACGCGGGCCTGAGAAGTCGGCGCTGGTCCGCCGGGCCTTCAAGAAGACGGGTATGAGGCCACCAATGACGGCGAGCCCAACAACAATGGACAGGATGATGGGGAGGATATCGTTCACTCCCCCAGTCTCTCACGGAGGTTGGGAACCGGCAGTTGCGCCCTGGTTGTGACAAACTCTTCCTTGATGTCAAAGAAAAGTTCCGCAGCCAAGAAGCCTGCCTACGCCCCTCCACTTCGGCTGGGCCGTGAGATCAAGGTCCTGGTTGCCGCCGCGTTCCTGATTGCCATCGGTTTTGGCATTGTGGCGCCCGTGTTGCCGCAATTTGCGCAGAGCTTTGATGTCGGCGTGGCCGCAGCTGCCGTGGTGGTCAGTGTCTTCGCCTTCACGCGGCTGATGTTCGCCCCGTTGAGCGGCTGGCTGGTGGAGCGGATGGGCGAGCGCCGCACCTACATCCTGGGGATTCTCATTGTTGCCGCGTCCAGCGCTGCCTGCGCCTTTGCCCAAAATTATTGGCAACTGCTGGTGTACCGGGGGCTGGGCGGCATTGGCTCCACCATGTTCACGGTGGCTGCCATGGGCCTGCTCATCAGGATGGCGCCACAGCAAGCCAGGGGCCGGGTCTCCAGCTTGTACGCTGGCTCTTTCCTGCTGGGCAACATTGCCGGACCCGTGGTGGGCGGCTTGTTGGCGGGCCTGGGCATGGCGCTTCCATTCCTGGTTTACGCTGGCGCCCTGGTGCTGGTGGCGCTTCTGGTGGCAACTCAACTCCCGGCAGCCGTTGCCGTTCCCGCGCATTTGCGGGCCGCAGCGGCCCGCAAACAACCGGCATTGCCTTTGCGGGCAGCCCTGGCCTTGCCCGCCTACCGGGCTGTGCTGACCTCCGGCTTTGCCAATGGCTGGTCGGCCTTCGGCATCCGGATGGCCCTGGTGCCGCTTTTTGCCACGGCAGCCTTGGGTGCCGGGCCGGAAGTGGCCGGCATTTCGCTGGCAGTTTTTGCCATCGGGACAGGCGCGGCCCTGACCTTCTCCGGGAAGCTGGCAGACACGTGGGGCCGTAAACCCATGATCCTGGCGGGCCTGACAGTGAACGGGCTGGCCATGGGGGTCCTTGGCTTCACCGGCACTGAGTTCTGGTTCTTCGTGGTTTCAGCCATCGCCGGTCTTGGCAGCGGGCTCATGGGGCCTGCCCAACAGGCAACAGTGGCCGACGTGATTGGCAATGACCGGTCCGGGGGCAAGGTTTTGGCCACGTTCCAGATGAGCTCCGATTTGGGTGCCATCGTTGGCCCCATCGCCGCCGGCATCCTGGTGGACACCTTCTCCTATGGTCCGGCCTTCGCCATGGCCACGGCCATCGCCCTGATCAGCATCATGTTCTGGCTACCGGTCAAGGACACCCGCCTCCCCGCCCTCCCCCCAACTGTGACGCATTAGGTGCACAAAAACCGCCTCGGAAAGCGATTTCCACCGCAACAAGTGCGTCACAGATGGGGAGGGGAGGTGTTAGGCGCTCGAGGGTTCGCGGTTCATGCGCTGGCTGATCACTGTTGAGACGCCGTCGCCCCTCATCGAGACGCCATAGAGCGCGTCGGCAACGTCCATGGTCCGCTTCTGGTGGGTGATGATGATGAGCTGGCTGGATTCGCGCAACTCCTCAAAAATGGTGATGAGCCGGCCCAGGTTGGTGTCATCCAGGGCCGCCTCGACCTCATCCATGACATAGAACGGCGAGGGCCGGGCCTTGAAGATGGCCACCAACAGCGCCACGGCCGTCAGCGAGCGCTCACCGCCGGAGAGCAGTGAAAGCCGCTTGATCTTCTTGCCCGCGGGCCGGGCCTCCACTTCAATGCCCGTGGTGAGCATGTTCGCCGGGTCCGTCAGGATCAGCCGGCCCTCGCCGCCCGGGAACAACCGGCCAAAGACCCGCTCAAATTGCGCGGCCGTGTCTGTGTAGGCGGCCGTGAAAACTTCCTCTACCCGGGCGTCCACTTCCTTGATGATGTCCATCAGATCCCTGCGGCTGGATTTCAAGTCTTCCAGCTGTGACGCGAGGAATTGGTGACGTTCCTCCAGGGCCGCAAACTCTTCCAGCGCCAGCGGGTTGACCTTGCCCAAGGCTGCGAGGTCACGTTCTGCCCGTTTGAGGCGCTTTTGTTGCTCCTCGCGGACAAACGGAACGCCCTCGCGGACTTCCTCACCCGATGCGTCGACAGTGACGCGCAGAGCGGCCCACTTGTCGGCGGCCTCGCCGGGTCCGTGGGGCACCGGTACGTCTGGCCCGTATTCGGCGATCAGGTGGTCGACCGTCAGGCCCAATTCCTCAATGGACTTGTTCTCCAGCGTTTCAATGCGCAAACGCTGGGCGGCCCGGGCCAGTTCATCCTTGTGGACGGAATCGGTCAGCGTGGCAAGTTCCTTCTCACCCTCCACCACGGACGCCCGGACGGACATCAGTTCCACCTCGCGGGCGGCCCTGTGCTCCTCGGCCGCATCACGGACCTGCTCGGCCTGATCAATGGACGCAGCCACGAACGCCAGAATGTGTTCGCAGGCCAGTGCCACGGCTGCCGCCTTTTTGGCTTGGAAGAGCCGCCGGTTGGCGCGTTGTGCTGCCTGCTCCCGGGCCAGCCGCTCGGTGGCGGCGGCACGTTCCAACGCTGCCGCACGGTTTTTCACGGTATTCAGTGATTCCTCGGTGCTGCGCAGGGAAAGCCTGGTTTCCAGTTCCACGGCACGGGCAGCCGTTGCGGCCGCGGCCAGGGCATCCCGTTCATCCATGGCCGGCTCAGCATCCGCCGGCACCTCCTGGGCAACCGCCAGCCGTGCGGCAATCTCGGTCAGGGCATCCTGCTCCTGGGCGAGGTTGGCCGTGGCCGCCGCCAACGCCGCAGCATGGCGTTGCGATTCCCCAGCAGCCGACCGCAAGGTGGCACCCAGGGAACCGAGGCGTTCTGCAACAGCTGCCAGCCGGGCATCGGATTCGTGCAGTTCCGCGAGGGCTCCGGCCTCAACCTCGGCCAGCTCAAGGCGTTGGGAGCGCAAGCCGGCCAGCGCAAACCGGGCCTGCTCACTGCGGGCGGTGGCGGCACGCAATTGCTCCTGAGTTTGGTCCACCGCTGCCGCCAGCTCCAACAGCGACGGCGCCGTGGCCGAACCACCCTTGAGGTAGAACGCCGTGATCACATCCCCTTGCGCCGTGACGGCTGTCAGGCCCGCATGGTGGTCCAGAACTTCCTGCGCCGCGGCGAGATCGGGAACCAGCACCACCGCCGCCAGCAGGGCGTCGAGTGCGGCGTCCAGGTCCGGCGGGCCGCCCACGTGGTCGCGCGCCAGCGAGGCACCGTCAATAGCGTCCGCCGCTGCCTGGGCTGCGGCCAGCAGCGCAGCATGGGCCTGGCCGGGGTGGCCGGATGCTGCGGTGGCGCCGGTGACCACGAGGGTGACGCGTCCGCCGTCGTCAGTCTTGATCAGTTCCAAAGCATCCAGGGCGGCAGCCATGTCGCTGACGGCAACACCCTCGGCAACCGCGTCGAGGGCGGCAGCAATGGCTGTTTCCTGGCCCGGGGCAACCTGGATCAGTTGCGCCATGGCTGCCACGACGCCGGGCGGGGCGGCAGTCAGCAGGTGCGCGCTGGCGTCCTTGCGCAGCAAGCCCACGGCCAGGGCGTCGTGCCGGGCGGTGAGCGCATCACGTTCGCGCTCCGCAGCAAGCTGATCGGCGCTTAGGACCTGGATCCGCTTGTCCACCTCGGCGAGGGCCGCGGCAGCCTGCTCATAGTATGCATCCAGGCGCTCCTCGCCCGCTTCCACACCGGCCACCTGGGACTCCAATGCGGCAAACTCCTCGGCTGCGGAACTGTGCCGCTGCGCGCCGGCGGCCTTGCTGTGGTGCAGCCGGCCAATCTCAGCCTCGGCCGACTCCACGCGGGAGCGGACGGTGGCCACCTTGCCGGCCAGCCGGGCCAGGCCTTCACGCCTGTCGGCCGTGGCACGCAGCAGCTCACGGACGCGCTGCTCCTCGGCCCGCACCGCGGCCTCGGCGTCTTCCTTGATCTCCATGGCGGTTTCCAACCCGTAACGGCGTTCCTCCAGGGCCAGAACCAGCTCTGCCTCCTCGGCACGCAGCCGGGCGGCCTGCTCAGCCAATCTGTCGGGGTCGCGGCTGGGATCGGCGACGGCGTCCGTCGCGCCCAGGTGGCGCTGGCGTTCGGCGGCCAGGGCACCCATGGCCTTGAGCTGGTCACGGGTGGCGCACAGCTGGTACCAGTTGTCCTTGGCGGCATTCAACACGGGAGTGGCGGCAGCGGCTATTTGTTCCAGCTCGCCTTGCTGCGTGCGCCCGGCCAGGAGCTGCTGCTCCACTAGTTCGCGGCGGTTTTTCAGGGCCAGCTCATCCGCCTCGTCCTGGTCCACGGCGTTGCTGAGCTGGACGATTTCATCGGCCAGCAGCCGGGCCTTGGCGTCACGGAGGTCAAATTGCACGCTTTGGGCCCGCCTGGCCACGGCTGCCTGTTTGCCCAGGGGTGTCAGTTGGCGGCGAATCTCCCCGGTCAGGTCGCTCAGGCGGGCCAGATTGGCGCTCATGGCCTCAAGCTTGCGCAGCGTCTTTTCCTTGCGACGGCGGTGCTTGAGAATTCCTGCCGCCTCCTCGATGAAGCCGCGGCGGTCCTCCGGGGTGGCGTGCAGCACCTTGTCCAACTGGCCCTGGCCCACAATGACGTGCATTTCACGGCCCAGGCCCGAATCGGAGAGTAGTTCCTGAATGTCCAGGAGCCGGCAGGAGGTGCCGTTGATGGCGTATTCGGAACCGCCGGCCCTAAAGAGGGTGCGTGAAATGGTGACTTCGGCGTAGTCGATCGGCAGGGCGCCGTCGGCGTTGTCAATGGTCAGGGCAACATGGGCGCGGCCCAGCGGCGGGCGGGCGGAGGTGCCGGCAAAAATGACATCTTCCATCTTGCCCCCGCGCAGGGTTTTGGCGCCCTGCTCACCCATGACCCAGGCCAGCGCATCCACCACATTGGATTTGCCCGAACCGTTGGGACCAACAACTGCAGTCACACCTGGTTCAAAGTCAAAAGTGGTGGCCGAGGCGAAGGACTTGAATCCGCGCACGGAAAGACTTTTTAGATGCAAACTGGTTTCTTCTCCTGCGCCGGACTGTTTCTCACAAGCCAATCTACCGTGAAATGACTCCGTGCACCGGGGCCAGCACCGCGTGTATGCGTTGTGGCGTATGTGCATGATCACCCCCATAAGGTGCATAGTTAAGCTTGGGTCTTGATGAACCATGGGGGCAACTGCAGCGAACATCCCGTGAATCAGGACCAAGCACTGGGCTTCCGGTGCCGACCGACTCCGAAAATCTCAAGAAAAAGGCTGGAACTTGATCGGCAATGCTACGTTTCGACACCACAACACTGCCTTGCTTGCCGTCTCCAGCATTGAGGCTCCGGTAGTTGTCCGTTCCAGCGATTTTGATGAACGCCTTGCCCCGAGCCTGAAACGGCTGCGCCTTTCCAAGCGCCTGCTTGAGCGTGTGGCCGGCGTGGAGGAACGCCGCTGGTGGGCACCCGGTACATCCTTTGACGACGCCGCCATTGAGGCAGGTGCCAAGGCCCTGGCCGAGTCCGGCATTGACGCCAGCCAAGTAGGCCTGCTCATCAACACCAGTGTCACCCGCCGCAACTTAGAACCCTCCGTTGCTGTGAAGATTCACAACGGTTTGGGCCTGCCGTCCTCGGCCATGAACTTTGATGTGGCGAACGCCTGCCTGGGCTTTGTCAACGGCATGACGCTGGCCGCGAACATGATTGATTCCGGCCAGATCAAGTACGCACTCATTGTGGCCGGCGAGGACGCCCAAGCCACCCAGGAGACAACGTTCAGGCGCTTGAACGCCGAGACCTCCACCCGCGAAGACTACTTGCGCGAATTTGCCACCTTGACCCTGGGCTCCGGCGCGGCAGCTGCAGTGATTGGCCCGGCCGACCTGCACCCCGGCGGCCACCGCATTTTGGGCGGCGTGTCCCGTGCCGGCACCGAACACCACGAACTGTGCGTTGGCGGCCCCGACGGCATGTTCACCGATACCAAGGGCCTGCTGGACAACGGTTTGAAACTGGTCACGGACGCCTGGGATGAGGCCCACACCGATGGTTGGGAGTGGGGCTCCATGGACAGGTACGTCACCCACCAGGTCTCCAATTCCTACACCAACGCCATCATCAAGGCGGTAAACCTGGTGCGCTCCAGGGTGCCCATGACATTCCCCAGGTGGGGCAATGTGGGCCCGGCATCGCTGCCCATGACACTGGCCCAGGAATCACACAGCCTCAACAGCGGGGACAGGGTTCTCTGCATGGGCGTGGGCTCCGGGCTCAACACCACCATGATGGAAATCGAGTGGTAGCCCCAACTTTGCCCCTTACCGAACTTCCGCAGCCTTGGCCCGGCGTCAAGGCACACTGGCGCCGGACGCTTTCCGTGCCCTCAACGGCAGCCGTTGACTCCCCCGGAACCAACCGCCAATGGCACTTCCTGGACAACACCGACGACGTTGCGGCCACCGGCATGGAGCCCGTAGGCACCCTGCTGTGCGTGCACGGAAACCCCACCTGGAGCTACCTGTGGCGCACCCTGCTCGCCGAAGCCACCTCCCCCGCCACCCTGGCCGCCAGTGACCCCTGGCGTGTCATTGCCGTGGACCAGCTGGACATGGGCTTCTCCGAGCGCACGGGCACCTTCCGCCGGCTCGAAGATAGGATCACGGACCTTGGCGACCTGACCGACGTGCTGGGCCTTGAGGGACCCGTGGTCAGCGTTGGCCACGACTGGGGCGGCATCATCTCCCTGGGCTGGGCCACCCGGCACCAGGACCAGCTGGCCGGCGTCGTGCTGACCAACACCGCAGTCCATCCGGCAGGGTTCTCGCTGCCGCCGGCCCTGAAGCTTGCCCTGCACCCTGCCGTGCACCCCTGGGGCACCAAGACCTCCCCCGCCTTCCTGAACGTCACGCACGGGCTGGCCCAACCTGCCCTGTCCGACGACGTGCGGGCAGCGTTCATGGCCCCGTACCGCACCGTGGCGCGCCGCAACGGTGTGGGCAATTTTGTGGCCGACATCCCCGCCGGCGAATCGCACCCGTCGTGGCCTGCCCTGGATGGTGTGTCTTCCGACATCCGAAACCTTAAAGTTCCCGCGTTCATGCTGTGGGGGCCCAAGGATCCGGTATTCTCCGACCGCTACCTGCGGGATTTGCTGACCCGGCTGCCGCACGCGGATGTGCACCGCTTTGAGGGTGCCAGCCACCTGGTCCAGGAGGACCGGGACATTGCCACCCCCACGTTTGCCTGGCTGGCGCAGAAGATCCTGGCCGCCCCCAACACGGCCGTGGCCCCCGGCCCCGCCCTTGTTGCCGCGCCCTACGTGCCCATGTTGGCCGAGCTTGATGCCCGCCGGGTGGATACCTCAACGGCGGTGGTGGACATGCTGCCCGGAGGTTCCACGGCCAAGCTCAGCTGGGCCGAACTTGCCCGCGACGTTGACGACCTCGCCGCCGGCCTGCGCGAACTGGGTGTGAACGCCGGTGATCGGGTGAGTTTGCTGGTGCCGCCGGGCATCACGCTGACCACCCTCATCTACGCGTGCCTGCGCTTGGGCGCGGTCATTGTGGTGGCCGATGCCGGACTGGGCACCCGAGGGATGAGCCGCGCCATCAAGGGCGCCGGACCTGACTACCTGATCGGCATTGAAAAGGCCCTGCTGGGGGCCCGACTCTACAACTGGCCCGGCGTGAAGATCGCTGCCGAGGACTTTTCCCCGGCGACGGCTACGGCCCGCACTGCTGTCCTGAAGGTGGCGGCCACCTTGCCGCAGCTCATGGCCAACGGCCGCGTGGCCCGGCTGGCCGGTACCCGGCCCGGATTTAGCACAGCCGATCCAGATAAAGATGCCGCCGTTTTGTTCACCTCCGGATCCACGGGGCCCGCCAAGGGCGTTGTCTACACGCACCGGCGTCTGGCGGCCATGCGGGACACCCTGGCGGCAACGTATTCCCTAGGCGCTGGCACCGCCCTCGTGGCAGGGTTTGCACCCTTCGCCCTGTTGGGACCGGCCCTTGGCGCAACCACTGTGACTCCGGACATGGATGTCACGGCACCGCGAACCCTCACGGCCCAGGCCTTGGCCGATGCCGCAGCAGCCATCAACGCCACTGTGGTGTTTGCCTCCCCGGCGGCCCTGGTCAACGTTGTGGCCACCGCGGCGCAACTGACGGACGGGCAGAAAAAGGCCCTGGCCGGTGTGGGGCTGGTCCTGTCAGCCGGGGCACCCCTGGCCGAGCAACTGCTGCACAAAGTGCAGAAGCTAGCGCCCAAGGCAGCCCTACACACCCCCTACGGCATGACCGAAGCGCTGCCGGTGACGGACATTGATCTGGCCGGGATCAGCGCAGCCGGCGTTGGCAACGGCGTGTGCGTTGGTGTGCCCGTCAGCGGTGCACGGGTGGCCATAGCACCCATCGACGCCGACGGGACTGTGGCTGCCACGCCGACCTTGGAGGCGAATGTGACGGGGGAAATCCTTGTCAGCGCCCCGCATGTCAAGGAACGCTACGACCGCCTGTGGATCACCCAACAGCGCAGCGCCTCCATCCCCGGCTGGCACCGCAGCGGCGACATTGGCCATCTGGACGCGGACGGTCGGCTCTGGGTTGAGGGCCGCTTGGAACACATCTTGTGTACGCCGTCCGGGGTCAAGACCCCCGTTGCCGCCGAACAGGCAGTGGAGCTTGTGCCGTCGGTGACGCGGGCAGCCGTGGTGGGCGTTGGCCCAGCCGGGACCCAGGTGGCGGTTGCCATCGTGGAAACCAATCCGGCGGCGAAGCGTTCCGCCCTGGCGTCCACGGCCTTGGCAGCACAGGTGCGGGCCGCCGCGCTGAGCGTGGATATGCCGCTGGCAGCAGTTCTTATCATCGATTCCATGCCCACCGATGTGCGGCACAACTCCAAGATCGACCGGGCCAAACTGTCCCGCTGGGCCGGACGCATGCTTACCGGCGAGAAGGCCGGGCGTCCATGAGTGGTCCCGTGGCTGGCGGGCCGGCCCCCGCTGCCGGCGGCCGCCGGGTTCTAGTGACGGGCACCAGCGGCCTGTTGGGACGTGCCGTGGCGCAGCTGCTCTTTGACCGGGGATATTCGGTGGTGACCCTGCAGCGCCGGGCCGTGGACGCGCCCTGGGATTCGCTGCAGGGTTCCGTGGCCGATCCGGATGTGGCAGCCCGCGCAGTCCACGGCGTCGATGCCGTAGTCCACCTGGCCGCAAAAGTGTCGTTCACCGGGGCGTGGGATGAGTTCGTGGCTACCAACATTGTGGGCACCCGCCAGCTCATTACGGCCGCCCAGCACGCAGGTGTGCGCGACTTTGTGTTTGTTTCCTCCCCATCGGTGGCCCATCTTGGCGCCTCCATTGTGGGCAGCGGAGCAGGGGCAGCCAGCCCGGAATTTGCCCGCGGCCACTACGCCCGGTCCAAGGCCGCCGCCGAGGAATTGGCTCTGGCCGAAGACTCCCCTACTTTCAGGGTCACCGCGATCCGCCCGCACATTGTGTGGGGTCCCGGCGACACTCAGCTGGTAGAGCGCGTGGTGGAACGCGCCCGTGCTGGCAGGCTTCCTCTTCTGGACGGTGGCCGCGCCTTGATCGACACCACCTATGTGGACAACGCCGCCGAGGCCATAGTGCGCGGGCTGGAACGCATGGACTACGCGCACGGCCAAGCCCTGGTGGTCACCAATGGGGAACCACGCCCCGTCGGTGAGCTGATTGCTGGCATCTGCGAAGCCGCCGGCGTCCGTCCCCCGGCCTACTCGGTTCCCGGCTGGCTGGCGCGCGGTGCAGGTTCCGCCATTGAGAAGGCGTGGACAGCTGCCGGAACACGCGGTTGGGTGCACGACGAGCCGCCCATGACCCGGTTCCTGGCGGAGCAGCTTTCAACTGCCCACTGGTTTGACCAGCGGCACACGCAGGCTGTCCTGGACTGGACTCCTGCCGTCTCCCTCGACGAGGGCCTGGCCCGCTTGGCCGCCTACTACCGGTCGCCGGACCGGTAGTAGGTCTGCTGGCCGGTTCGCGACTGCTGACCTTGGCCACAGGATCCGCCGTGCAACCGTGCATCTCGCGGCTGGTGTCAGCAAAAGATTTCTTCTCCATGCGGATCCGGCGCTGTGTTGTCCACAGATTTGCCGTCTTGGCGGGTGGCCCCTTGCCTGCAGGCCCGATTCTTCCCAGAATCAAGCCATGGACGCGCAGGATGCATCAGACTCATTTTCCAGGCTCTGGCCCTCGGACCGCATAGTGGCCACCACCGGACAGCTGCTTCATGCCGGATTGGACACCAGGACCATCGAGGTGGGTGTGCAGTTGAAGCTGCTCGTCCGTTTGCGGCGCGGAGTGTATGTTCCCATGCACAGGTGGCAGCAGGCCAAACCCTGGGACAGGGACAAACTGGTGCTCGCCGGCCATATTGCCGTGAGCAACGGAGGCCATGTGTATTCGCATTTCAGTTCGGCACGCCTGCACGGACTTCAGCTGTGGAATAGCTCAAAATTGATTCATGTGAGCACGCCGTACAGTTCCTCGCCCTCACGGACGTCACAGGACATCACAGTCCACTTTGCCCAGCTGGCCCCCAGTGACGTAGTCCAGCGGTTCATCCCGGGAGTTGGCCTGGCCCGGTACACGAACCTTTCCCGCACAGTCTTGGAGTGCGCCATGAGGGGTTCCTTGGAACAGGCCGTCATTATTGGTGATTCGGCACTCAATGCCGGTCTGAAACTAAACGATCTTCAAGAGCTGGCGGAAACATTCCTGGGCTGCCGCGGCATCAAACGGGCACGCCTGGCCATCAAGGCCCTCAATGGCGCCTCCGAATCAGCCGGCGAATCCAGAACGCGGCTCCTGGTGATGGAGCTGCCCATTGAGCAGCCCGAGCAACAAGTCTGGTTGGACACTGCCAGCGGCTCCTTCCGCGTGGATTTTGCCTGGCGCAGCATCCGGCTCATTCTCGAATTTGATGGAGACACCAAGTACTTTGACTACTTGCCCACTGCCGAAGCACTGATCGAGGAACGGGAACGCGAGAATGCCCTGATCGAGGAAGGCTGGAGGTTCATCCGCGTCAAGTGGGAGCATCTGGGCAACCCCGGACGTCTCAAGGCCAGGATCATGGCTGCGTATCTGGCAGCCCGGCAAGCTGCCGCATGACCCTTAAACGGGGCTGTCCACCACAAGTCCTGACGATTCTGCTGACCTCCGCTGCGGGATGCGTGGTTACACAGCGATTCGTGTGGCCAAGGTCAGCACTCGCACAAACGCCGTCCGGTGCCGCGCTGCCGTGATTATCCCTGCAACCGGCTACATGCGGGCGTTGCGGGGCTTCGGCTGGCAGACCGGGCAACTGTAGGAGGATCTGTTCATGAACGTGTCCCGGCGAATTCTGGTGGACAAGCCCAGCCCGGCGCAGCGGTGGCAGGGTTCGCCTTCACGGCCATAGGCATTCAAGGAGCGGGAAAAATATCCTGAGGCCCCGTTGACGTTCACGTACAGGGAGTCGAAGCTGGTGCCGCCGGCATCCAGGGCCCTGGACATGACGTCATGGGCGGCAAGGATGATCCGTTCGGTGTCCGGCAGGCGCAGGGTGTCGGTGGGTCGGGCGTAGTGCATCCTGGCAGCCCACAGGGCCTCGTCGGCATAGATGTTGCCGATGCCGGAGACCAGCCCTTGATCCAGGAGCGCACGCTTCAAACCAGTCTTGCGGGCACGAAGTTTCTTGTGGAGCTCGTCAAGAGAAAAGTGTGGATCCAGGGGGTCGCGGCCTATGTGCGCGGCTTCGGCGGGGATCAGTGCCCAGCCGGGTTCTGAAGCAATCGCCCCGGATTCGGACCCTCCGGAAGCAGAGGCAAGCCCGCAGCCGCCCGGCGCGCCGTCCACAGTGGGCACCAGCGAGGTGACGAACAATCCACCAAAAATGCGCTGGTCAATGAATCGCAGTTCCTCGGGCGCATCGGCGCGGGGCGAAAAGGTCAACCGGACCTTGAGGTGCTTCTCCAGCGGCTGCTCCGGGGATTCCACCAGCAATTGCCCACTCATGCCCAGGTGCGCCACGAGGGCCGTATGCGGCGGAGCGGAAGAGCCCGGCGAATCAGTTAGCGGCATCCACAGGAACTTGCCGCGGCGCACCACATCCAAAACGGTGGTGCCCAGCAGGTTGCCGCGGAAATCTTCGGCGCCTAGGGTGTGACGGCGGATGGAGCGGGGATCAACCACTGAGACGCCGGTGATGCTGCGTCCAGCAATCCAGCGTTCAAGGCCGCGCCGCACCACCTCAACTTCGGGCAGTTCAGGCATTACTCTGCCGAAGCGGCTGCGGAAGCTGCGGCAGGTGAGCCGGCCGCTGAGGAGGTTCCGGCGTCGTTCTGGGGGAAGCGTTTCTCAAGCTCAATCCAGGCAACGGCGGCTGCCGAACGCTCGGCCTCCTTCTTGGAGGGGCCGGTGCCTGTGCCGTGGAGCTCGCCGCCGATGAGCAGTTGGGCGGTGAAGGAGCGGTCGTGGTCGGGACCCACGCCGGTGATTTGGTAGGAAATGGTGCCCATGTGCTGGGCTGCGGCGATTTCCTGAATGTTGGTCTTCCAGTCGGTGCCGGCGCCGAGAACAGCGGAATCCGCCAGCAGCGGGCCCACCAGACGCATGACCAGCTCACGCGCCACGTCGATGCCGTGGGTGAGGTAGGTGGCGCCGATCAGGGCTTCCATGGTGTCGGCCAGGATGGAGGATTTGTTCCTGCCCTTGGTCAGGCGTTCGCCCTGGCCCAGGTAGATGAACTCGCCAACGCCCAGGGAGCGCCCAATCGAGGCTAGGGCACGGGTGGAGACCACGGCGGAGCGGCGCTTGGCCAGCTCGCCTTCGGGAAGAGTGGGGTTGTCGCGGTAGAGCGCGTCAGTGACGGAGAACCCCAGGATGGAGTCGCCCAAAAATTCCAGGCGCTCATTGGTGGGGATGCCACCGTTTTCATAGGCGTAGGACCTATGCGTGAGGGCAAGACGAAGCGTCCCGGCATCAATACTGACACCGAGACGCTTCAAAAGCAGTTTCTGTCCGTCCGTCAGCTTCGGGGATTCCGTACCTGAGGACATGAGCAGCTCCTGCAATAATTATTAACCACTAAATCGAACGGCCGGTTGGCCGCACGGACGTCTTAGACGTCGGCAACCTTACGGCCCTTGTATTCCAAGAACAGTGCGGTGCCAGCTGAGTCGGTTACAACTCGTGCCTGGTGCGGCAAGCTGTAAACAACTTCGCCGTTTTCAATGGTCTTGACCAGAGCAGGCGCGGTGGCCTTCCACTGGGAACGGCGTGCGCGCGTATTGGCACGGGACATCTTCCGCTTGGGAACAGCCACGGCAAACTCTTTTCTCTCGATAACTTACGGACTCATGTCCGAAAGTAAAACTTTTTGCTAGTTTTCTTCGCCGGTAAAGCCCTGTAGGGCAGCCCATCGAGGATCTGAGACCTCATGATGGTGCCCCGGCTCATCCGCAAGGTGTATTCCGCATTCGGAACACAGACCCTCACAGTCTTCCCGGCACACCGGCTGGAACGGCAGGGCGGTTACCACTGCGTCCCGCAACACCGGTTCAAGATCGATAGAATCGTGCTCGACCCAACGTTGCTGATCTTCTTCTTGTTCAAGGATTTCCGCGGGCGGTTCCTCGTAGAAGAAAAGTTCTTGCACATCGACTTCGAGTTCATCCTCGAAGGTCTCCAAGCATCGTGAGCATTCACCTGTCACTTCGACAAGCACATTGCCCGACACCAGAATTCCTTCATGGACGGCCTCAAAACGGAGTTCCAGATCCAAAATGGATCCAGGCGTCGCGCCGATGAGCGGGGTGCCAAAATCTTCCGGCACAGGTATACGTTCTTCGAACTTCCACATGCTGCCCGGGCTGCGCCCAAGCTCCCTTACACCAATGGTGAGGGGCGTGCCATGGTTGGACTTGTTGCCCAACGTGGTTTCGCTAATGAGAACTCCTGTAAGAACATATGACCGACGCACCATCTTAGCCCGAAAGCTGACGGGCATCAAAACGAGCGGTACCAGACCAAATTGGCCTTATCCAGTCTACGACAGACTCCGGCTTAACAGCGACCCCACCCGCCCCAGCCGCGCGTGATGTAACTCTCAACCGCTCTTTTGTTGATGTTCGACGCCGGACACGCCGGGTTTCGCGGGCGGGCTTGCGCGTGTTCCCCACGGGTTTGGCACAACTCCTGCGTGCGGTTTGCTGCGAATGTGGCGCCACTCCTAGACTGGCGCCACATTCGCCCATAACCGTGCGCTGGCGTAGGAGTGAAGTTCACGAAATGCGGGCCAGGGAACAGCTAGCGCCGTGGCGGGACTATGGGAACGGGCCGCGTGTCCAGCCCCACGTCTCCCTGGAGGCGGCGCAACACGGCACGGGGCACAAAGTCGGCCACGTCCCCGCCCAAGGTATGAACTTCCTTAATCAGGGTGGAGGACAGGTGCAGGTAGCGACTGTCCCCCGGCAGGAACACCGTCTCAACCCCGGAGAGTTGCCGGTTCATGGTGGCCATGGGTAGTTCGTAGTCAAAGTCGGAGGAGGACCTCAGTCCTTTCACAATGGCTGAGACACCGCGGGCGTGGCAGTACTCGGAGAGCAGCCCCTCGCCCATGGGTTCCACCACAATTCCCGACAGTGCGGAGAACGTGGTTTTGGCCATTTCCAGGCGCTCATTGAGCGTGAAGCGGTAGTTTTTGGCGTAGTTGGTGGATACCGCCACGATGACCTCGTCAAAAAGTCCCGCGGCCCGGGCAATCACTTCAATGTGGCCCTTGTGGATGGGATCAAAAGATCCGGGGCATACAGCGCGTCGCATAGAGATGAATCTAGCCGACATCTTCACGTTCGCGCTGCTGTTTCTCCCATGTCCTAGCTATTTAGCCAAGCTACTGCCCGGTAGCGGGAGGCGGTGCCCCCACGCTTCCCGCTAGGGCGAAGGAGACGTGGCCGGTAACGTATTGAGGGACTACACAGTACGGATCAATTCACCGCCCGCCCACACGTTCCGCAGTGGCGGCTGGTTCTTCAAAGGAGCAGCAATGTCCCACCCATGGCAACGCACCGCGCAGGGCGCCAATTTGATGGGCCCTGACGGTTCCCTGGGTGTCACCATCTTTGAAGAGATCACCACCCTGGCTAATCAGCACCAGGCCATCAACCTGGGCCAGGGGTTCCCGGATGAGGACGGTCCGGTAGAGCTCAGCCGTCTTGCCCAGGAAGCCATCGCGCAGGGCAACAACCAGTACGCGCCGGGCAAGGGCATCCTGGATCTACGCACCGCTGTGGCAGAGCACCAGGACCGCTTCTACGGAATCACGCTGGATCCCGAGCATGAGGTCATTGTGACCACCGGCGCCACCGAGGCCATTGCAGCAGCCATCCTGGCCCTGACCGGTCCGGGAGAGGAGGTCCTCACCTTCGAGCCGTTCTACGATTCCTACGGTGCCATGATTGGCCTCAGCGGCGCCAAGCACACCACTGCCGCCCTGCTCGCGCCGGATTTCATGCCGGATGTGGCCACGCTGGAGCACAGCTTCAGCCCGCGCACCAAGATGGTCATCATCAACAATCCGCACAACCCCACCGGTGCCATGTTCCCGCTTGAGGTGTTGACTGAGGTGGTGCGCCTGGCCATCAAGTACGACGCCGTCATCCTCACCGATGAGGTGTACGAGCACCTCACCTTTGGCCCCACGCACATCCCCGTGGCCACGCTGCCGGGCGCGCGCGAACGGACCCTGACCATTTCTTCGGCCGGCAAGACGTTCTCGTTCACGGGCTGGAAGATCGGTTGGCTCTCCGGCCCGGCCGAGCTAGTGGCCGCGGCACGGACCGTCAAGCAGTTCCTCAGTTATTCCTCGGGCACGCCATTCCAGAGCGCCATTGCGGCCGGTCTGCGGCTGGAGGATGACTACTTCACCGACGCGGCAGCAACGTTGGCCCACAAGCGCGACATCCTGGGCGAGGGGCTGCGCGCGGCCGGTTTTGACGTGTACCTGCCCCAGGGCACGTACTTCATCAACGCAGACACCCAAAAACTCGGCATCACCGACGCCACGGCACTGGCCCGCAGACTGCCTGAGCTGATTGGTGTGGCGGCCATCCCCGTCCCCGTCTTCTGCCACCCCGAAGGCGCACACCGAACCCGCTCCCTGCTGCGCTTCGCGTTCTGCAAACAGGTTCCGCTGCTGGAGCAGGCAGCCGAACGCCTCGCCACCTTGAAGGACAAGGTCTAATGGCGCACAACAGCCGTTTCCTGCGCACCAGTGGCGTCCACGCCAGCATTGAGAAGGATCCCTGGCATGAGGACGCCTTTGTACTGAGCATTGACAATGCCGAGCAGTCGCACGTGAATCTGGCCGAGCCCGGCGAAGTTTTCTACGAGTACCTGCGCCGGATCGCCAACGCCGTGGACCTGCTCAAGCCGCCCGGCGAGACCATCACGGCCCTGCACCTGGGCGCCGGCGCACTGACACTTGCGCGGTACATCCAGGCCACCCGGCCGGGTTCGGTGCAGCACGCCGTGGAGTTGGAGCGCGAACTTCTGGACTTTGTGCTGGAGCAGCTGCCCATGCCGGCAGGCTCCGTCCTGACCAACCATGTGGGGGACGCCCGCGAGGAACTCGCCGCCCTGCCCGAGGGCCTGCTGTTCGACGTCGTCATTCTGGACATTTTCAGCGGTCCCGACGCACCGGCGCACCTGGCCTGCGCAGACTTTTACCGTGAAGCGGCCGCCTTGCTGGCGCCAGAGGGAATCCTTGCCGTAAATGTTGGTGACGAACCCGGGTTCACGCTGGTGGCCAGCCAGTCCAAGGCACTCCAGGAGGCCATGACAAGCGTGGCAGCTTATGGCACATCCATGCTATTTAGTCGCCGCTACCCCGGAAACATCATCCTGCTGGGCAAAAACGGTCCCTGGCCGCAGGGCTGGGCCCAAGCACTCGTAGCAGCGGGCCCGCACCCGGCCACTGTGCTGACGGGGGTTGAGCTGGACGATTTGACCGGCTAGCCCACCCATCCCAACGCTCTCGCAGCAATGGTCACATTATTCCGGACGCTCTCGCAGCAATGGTCACATTATTCCGGATGCTCTCGCAATGCGCGGCAGTTCTACAGCAGCGCCAGCACCGCCGCGGCGGAGAACTCCACCGGTGCGCCCGCCGCAATTGAGGCATAGGCGGCCTCGGCCAGCGCAACGGCCATGACGCCGTCGAGCGGGCTGACCCGGGCGGGCCCTCCCGAGGCGCGTGCTGCGGCAAACTCTGCAATCTGCAGGGTGTAGGGGCTGTCCGCCGGAGTCTGGGCGGGCAGGTAATCGCCCGGGATATTCCCCGCGGCGGGGCCCGCGGCGGCCACATCCGGCCACGAATAGAGCACGGTGCCATTGGGCGCCTCGATGCTGATCGACGTGCTGAAGGGCAAGCCGTCCGGACCCCACGCACCGGCAAGATGGCTGACGGCGCCGTTGACGTGCATCAAGGCCACCGTGGCTGTGACGGAGCGCGGCACCACTCCATCCGCGGAGGGCGGGTCCTGCACCGCATGGACGCGCTGCACCTCCCCGGCGAGCCAGCGGGCCTGGTCAATATCATGGATCATTTGGTCCCTGACGATCCCGCCACCCAGTGACTCGTTGAAGAACCACGAACCTGCTGCGGGGGCTGCGCTGGCGCGGCTCAGGCGCAGCACTGCCGGGACTTGTGTGGCGTCGGCGTCCAGCAGCTCGTTGGCCGCAGCATACTCCGGAAAGAACCGCACCACATGGGCCGGAAACAGCCGCACGCCGGCGTCACGGGCAGCGTTGGCGATCTCGGCTGCGCGCTGCGTAGTTTCCGCTAGGGGCTTTTCGCAGATCACGTCCCTGCCCGCGGCGATGGCGGCCAGGGCGTACCCGTGGTGGGTGGTGGTGGGGGTCAGGATGCTGACCATGTCACTGGCTACCAGCAATTCCGCCAAGGTGGCAACCTCGGCAATGCCGTATTTCTGCACCAGGTGGGCCGCACCGGAGCGTGAATAAATGCTGATGTGGGCGCCCTGCTGCTGCCAGCCGGCAATGTGGACGCCGGCTATGCCGCCGGCGCCGATGAGGCCAATTCTCAGTTGCGTCACAAAAAGTTCCTTAGCGTCCGTACGGGCGGGGATTGTGTTCCACACTACTGCGGCGGGAGCCCAGCAACGCTTGCGTGACGCGGCATACTGGGCTCATCGAAGGTGCGGGCCGGGAACGCCCCAGTGACGGCCGGGACCGGCTACTCGCCTGCCGGCTCCGCGAACCACAGGCGGGTTTCGCCGTATTTCTTCTCCGCAAAACGCCCAAGGGATTCTGGCCAGGTGGGCTCGGGCGTCCTGGCCGAGCGCTCCACCACAACCACTGCGTAGGAGCTCAGACGCGGCGCCAGCAGGGACAGCACCAGGGCCAGTTCCTCCTCCGTCAGGGGGTAGGGCGGGTCCATGAACACCAGATCCCATTGGTCCACGCCGGCCTCGGCCACCCGGGCCAGGAACGTTTCCACTTTGGAACGCTGCACTGTCACAACTTTGCTGCCAAGGACCTTGTTGACCAGCTGGGCGTTGAGTTGGCACACGGCCGCAGCCTTGTCATTGAACTCAACCAGCTCAACGGATTTAGCGCCGCGGCTGGCACTTTCCACGCCAAGGGAGCCGGATCCGGCGTACAGATCCAGCACGCGCACATCGGTGAGCATGTTCATGGATTCCAGCCGGGAAAACAGTGCTTCCTTGACTCTGTCGGTGGTGGGCCGGGTGCCGTCCCCCGGCACCGAGACCAGCACCGATCCGCCGGCGGCACCTGCCACGATGCGGCTCATGCGTGTGCCGTCCGGTGTACCACTGTGCTAGCCACGTTCAAGGAATGCCTCATTCTTTTCTGTCACATACATGTCTATTTCAAGCTTCAGGGCCGGATGAAATTCCAGCTCCGGGTCCTTGGCCACAATCTCGGTGGCGTCGGCCCTGGCCCGCGCAATCAGGTCCTCATCGCGGAGCACGCTCAGCACGCGCAACCCACTGTTTCCACCGGACTGCTTGGCCCCAAGGATGTCGCCTTCGCGGCGCATTTCCAAATCCTCCCGTGCCAGCACGAAGCCGTCAATGGTGGAGGCCACCACGTCTAGGCGCTTGCGGCTGGGGTGGTCCGGCTCCAGATTCGTGACCAACAGGCACGTCCCCGGGTACCCGCCGCGGCCCACCCGTCCGCGCAGCTGATGAAGGGAGGAAATACCAAATCTGTCGGCATCCAGAATCACCATGAGCGTGGCATTGTGCACATCCACGCCCACCTCGATGACGGTGGTGGAGACCAGAACGTCAACATCGCCGGCGGCGAAGGCGGCCATGGTGCCCTGCTTGTCCGGGGAGTCCATGCGCCCGTGCAGGACCTCGATGCGTTTGCCGGCCAATGCCGGGACGGTGCGTAAATACTGTACGACGTCGAGTACCCCTGCCATGGGGCGCGTGTCACCGCCGCTCGGGGCGATGTCGTCAGCGTCGGGGTCGTCGCCGATCTTGGGGCACACCACATAGACCTGATGGCCGGAGTCCACCTCTTCGCGGCAGCGCGCCCAGACCCGGGACTCCCAACTGGGGTGTTCAGCCAGCGGCGCCACGTGGGTGGTGATGGGCGCCCGCCCGGCCGGAAGTTCCGTGAGTTCGGAGACTTCCAGATCACCAAAGACAGTCATGGCCACGGTTCGCGGGATGGGGGTGGCCGTCATGACGAGCAGGTGCGGGGGCTTGAGTGCCTTGGCGCGCAGGGCGTCGCGCTGTTCCACCCCGAAACGGTGCTGCTCATCCACCACAATCAAGCCCAAGTCCGCGAATTGCACGTGCTCGGACAGGAGTGCATGGGTGCCAATCACAATGCCGGCTTCGCCGGAGGCTGCCGCGAGCAGTGCCTTCTTTTTGGCAGCCGCGGGCATGGAGCCGGTCAGCAGGGTCACGGCGGTGGCGTGCGGCCCGCCAAGCAGCGATCCCGCACCGAGGGTGCCCAGGAGCGCAGAAATGGAGTGCAGGTGCTGCGCGGCGAGCACCTCTGTGGGGGCCAAAAACGCGGCCTGCCCGCCGGCGTCAACCACCTGCAGCATGGCGCGCAGGGCAATTACTGTCTTGCCCGAGCCCACTTCACCTTGCAACAGTCTGTGCATGGGATGACCGGCGGCCACTTCGGCGGAAATCAGTTCACCGATCTCTAGCTGCCCGGCCGTCAGGGTGTACGGCAGCCGGGAGTCGAAGGCGTCCAGGAGCCCGCCCCGGACAGGTGGCCGGCCGGTGGCGTTTTGGTGCATCGATTCGAAGCGTTTCTGGGCCAGGGCGGTCTGCAGCGCCAGGGCTTCCTGGAAACGGAAGCGTTTGCGGGCTTTGGGCCAGGAGTCCATGTCCGTGGGTCTGTGGATTTCGCTGTAGGCATCCCACAGCGGCATGAGCCGCTCCCGGGCGGCAATGTGTTTGGGCACGGGATCCGGAATCTTCTCCAGGTCCAGTGCGGGCAGCAGCGCCTCGATGACTTTCTGGGTCTTCCAGCTGGGGAATTTGGCCGTTGCCGGGTAGATGGGCACGGGCTTGGCGGCCTGCACCTCAACCTCATGCTCGGCCAGTTCGTCGTCGGGCAGCAGGACATAGCCGGGGTTGGTCAGGACCTTGCTGCCGTTGTACAGGGACACCCTGCCGGAAAACATGGCCAGCACGCCGGCCTGCAGCTCCGCCTTGGCCTTGAACCCATTAAAGAAGCTGATTTTCAGTGATGACGGGCGCCCCGAATTATCCGTGATGACAACATCGCTGATGGTTCCCTTGCGGGTCTGCATGTACCGGGTGGAGAGGTTGACCACCCGGGCCAGAATGGTGACCTCCTCATCGACCACCAGCTGGTCAAGGTCGGTCAGGTCCCCGCGTGCCAGGTATTTCCGCGGGAACTGGTGGAGCATGCCGCCCACAGTGGTGATCTCCAGGGCCTTGGCCACCGACTTTGCCGTGGCGACGCCAACAAGCCTGGACAGTTCAAGGCTGAGATCGCGGTAGATCGGCTCAGATGAAGTCATGGGCGTCCTCGGTGGCATTGGCTGTCAGCGCCGAAATGCTCACATTGCTTGGATCACCCACAGCCTGGATTGCCTCAAGTGCCACGGCGGCTGAGGGCACGTGAACATGCAAACGCCACGGGTAGGCCCCGGTGGCGTCGGCTTGCTCGGACACGGCGCTCATGATCACCGAATCCCCCAGGCCATCGAGCTGGAACCGTAGTCCTGCTGCCGCCAGCGGCGTGAGTTGGATGGTGCACATGACCTCCACACCCTCCTGCTCCGGCATGGACACGGCAATGTTGGGATCTTGAACCTTGTAGCCTGACAAGCCGTCCAGCAAGTCCTCCTGCAACGGCTCACCCACAATCACCGAGCGCAAACAGTCAAGGATCAGCAACAGGCCAACGGCGCCGGAATCCACTACGTGGGCCTCACTCAGCACGCCCAGTTGGGACTCCGTCAACACCACGGCTTCACGGGCTGCCACCACTGCCCCGTCAATGGTTTGGGCCAGTGCCTGATTGGATTCATCACCGCTGAGGCTGGATTGCACCGACGTTGCCCCTTGGGCGGCCGCCTCCAACACGGACAAAATGGTCCCCGGCATAGGTTCGCTCAGGGCGCTCCAGGCCCGCAGTTGGGCCCGGTGCAGGGCAGCTGCCAGCAGGGGTCCACTCAGGCGCTGCGCACCGGCGAGCGGCTCGGCCAGTGCCACCAGGAAAACTGCCAACAGGGTGCCGGAGTTGCCGCGTGCCTGTTCCATGGCTGCGCGGCCGGCAACACTCACGGTGGCGCCCACGTCGGCGGGTTCCATTTCAGCCACCGCGTGGGCTGCCGCCTTGACCGTCAGGTACAAGTTTGTGCCGGTATCTGCATCCGCCACCGGGTAAATGTTGATGGCGTTGAGCCGGTCGCTGTGATTGGCCAGCGTTTGTTCAGCCATGGCCAACCAGCGGCGGACCACGGGCGCAGTTGCGGCGATCTTAGACTGCAAAATGATCCCATCCCACGGCGCCATCTGCGGCACCTTTGAAGTTCTGTCCGTCAATGGTCACTGCCAATCCGGCCGCGTCCAAGGACAGTACTGAGCCTATCCTAAGGAAGCCGCGCGGGAGCGTCACGCCCGCCGGGAATGTGGATAACAATCCATGGTCCTCGCCCCCCGTCAGCACCCAGGCAAAGGGGTCGGCAACAAGTGCGACGGCGCATTCCTCAAGGCCGCGGGCCACCCCCCGAAGCACTGTGCCATCCAAATCGAGAGTGACACCGCTGGCGGTGGCAAGCCTGGTGGCATCGCGCAACAAGCCGTCGGAAATGTCCATCATGGCGGTGGCCCCGGCCCGTGCAGCGGCGGCCCCCGCAGCCAAGGGCGGAAACGGGCGCGCAAACAGCTGGGCGGCATGGGCCAGTGCGGGGGTGAAGTCTGCAGCCGGAATGGTGCTTTCGTGCAGCGCCCAGCCGGCGGCCGAGAAACCCATATTCCCGCAAACAGCAATCTGGTCCCCCGCCCGGGCGCCACTGCGCAGCACGGGCGCCAGTCCGTCCAGGGAGCCCGTGACGGCAACAGTGACCACCAGTTCGCTGCCGCCGGAGAGGTCTCCCCCGGCCACCGAGCACTGCGGCGCACCAAGCGCAACAATCGCGGCACTCAAGCCGTCGGCAAAGTCCTCAACCCAGCACACCGGCGTCGTACCCGGCAAGGTGAGGCTGACAACCATGGCCGTGGCAACGGCTCCCATGGCGTTGATGTCGCTGAGGTTTTGCGCGGCCGCTTTCCAGCCGACGTCGAACCCGGAGGAGGCGCTGCCGTTAGGCCAGAGCAAACGGAAGTCCTTGTCCTGGACCTGGGTGTCAATGGAAATGACTGTCCGGCCGTCGGGTGCGGCAATGATGGCGGAATCGTCCCCCGGGCCCAGCAGCATGGAGCAACCTGTGTGCAGGCGCGGGAAAATCCGGGCCAGGAGCTCGGATTCGGAGAGTTGGGCCACTGTGAGGGTCATGCTTTAACCGTAGCCGGTGGGTGGGACATTGCCGGCGCCGGCCAGGGCCGTGGCATCAGTTGCGGGAAAGCAGGAACGCCGTGGCATCCTGTGCCACCTGCTCCGGGCATTCCCAGAGCACCAGGTGTGCCACCTCCGGGTAAATCCTCAACACCGCATCCTGGATGCGATCCACCAGTGCGTCCGGCTGCGAGCGCGGCAGCACGTTGTCGTGTGCGCCCCACAGCATCAAGGTGGGCGCGTGAATGATCCCCGCCTCGGTGGGCGGCGTTGCCGCGCACAATCCCGCCATGATACTTTTCCACGCATGGGCCGGCATCCTGGTGCCATCGCGCACACGGTCCCGGATGTACCACTGCGGAACCTCGTGCAGCCGGGGAAACCACTCCAGGGAGGCCCGCACCCAGGGTTCGTCGACGGGGTCCGTCAGGGCTTCGACGTCCGCCGCGAAGGCGGGCCTGCCCTGCAGGTTCGCCGGTGAACCCACCAGTACCAACGCCGCAACCTTCCCGGGGTGCGTGATGGCCAGTTGCTGGGCCACATATCCGCCACTGGAGGAGCCCAGCACAAACGCACGCGGCACCTTGAGGGCAGTCAGGATTGCTGCGGCATCCTCGGCCTGTTCAACCAGGGAATACCCGGCTTCCGGCTTGTCTGCGTCCCCCTGCCCGCGCAGATCGGGGGCGTAGACCCTGAAGTCCGCCAGAAACGGCAGCATCCTTGCAAAGCTGCGCCTGGACTCACCCCACGCATGCAGCAGCAACAGCGGCTTTGCCCCTGCATCGCCGTGGACCAGGCAGGGAACGCAAATGCCCGTTCCCAACACCAGTTGCCGCACTACGGATTCCATGGGATCAGGGTACTCTCCCTGCTGCTGCGGTTGGACCGAGCTGTCACCTCGCTGAGGCTACCGCCAGCCGGACGGGCAGCGTGGGCGCCTGAATTAGGTAGGAAGAGTGCAATATGAGTACTCCCCACTGGTGCGCGCCGCTGCAACGGCGTCTACGCTGTGGTGATATGTGCTGAATTCAGCAGGCCGAGTAGTTCCACTACAGCTGAAAGAGTGTTCCATGCCGTCGACTGCCGCAACCCTGACCACCCCGGATCGGGGACCGTCCAGCAAGAAACAACATAGGCGCACCAACCCCCTGGCAGCCTTGCTCTTGGCTGGCGCACTTATTGCGGGCTCTGCCCTGTCCGCGCAGGCTGGCGCTAGCATCACCCCTGAGTCGGGCGGCATTGGCGGCGGGACAACCGTGAGTGGAAGCGCAGCGATTGACAATTTTGTGCAGACCTCCGCCACTGGCTCCCAGACAGTGGCGTTGGCCGCCGACGGATCGCTCTGGGCCTGGGGCGACAACTTCTACGGGCAGCTCGGTGACGGCACCCAAGACAGCCGCAGCGAGCCGGTGAGGGTGGTGGCGAACTGGCCGGCCGGTGTGGTGATGAAGAGCGTCAGCTCCGGGAACTACCACTCGGTGGCGCTTGCAAGCGACGGATCCGTTTGGTCTTGGGGGGGCAAACGGATCCGGGCAGTTGGGCGACGGCAGTAACGTCAACAGTTCGGTACCGGTGCAGGTGGTTGCAAACTGGCCGGCAGGGGTCACCATCGAAAGCATCGACGCCGGGTACTACCATTCTGCTGCGGTGGCCTCCGATGGCTCCGTGTGGACTTGGGGTGGCAACCTTCAGGGGGAGCTGGGCAACGGAGCCATGACCAGCAAAAACGAGCCGACACAGGTGGTGGCGAACTGGCCCACCGGGGTCATCGTCAAGAACGTCAACGCCGGTTTCACCTATACAACCGCGGTGGCCTCCGATGGATCCCTCTGGGCCTGGGGGAACAACGACAACGGCCAGCTTGGAGACGGAACCACCGCCGCCAGTGCGCTGCCGGTGCAGGTGGTGGCCCCTTGGCCGGCCGGTGTCACGATCGGAAGCATCAGCGCCGGGGTACACCATTCGGTCGCCGCGGCTTCCGATGGTTCCGTCTGGGCCTGGGGCAACAACATTTTCGGACAGCTGGGCGACGGAACCGCCACCGACCATGCCGCGCCGGTGCAGGTGGTGGCTACGTGGCCAATCGGCGTTGCGATCACGAGCGTCGGCGCAGGGGAAGGCCATTCCCTGGCGGTGGCCTCCGACGGCTCCGTCTGGGCTTGGGGGTTCAACGGCAGCGGGCAGCTGGGCGACGGAACAGCAGCCGACAGTTCGGTGCCGGTGCCGGTGGTGGCGAACTGGCCAACCGCCGCCGCAGTTGAGGGCGTCAGTGCCGGTGCCGAACATTCGGTGGCGGTGGCCTCCGACGGCTCCGTCTGGGCGTGGGGGTTCAACGGCAGCGGGCAGCTGGGTGACGGAACCTCCACGTTCACGAACGAGTCCACTGCTGTTGCCGCGCTCACCCACCTCACGGTGACGGGCGTAATGTTTGACTCCGTGCCTGGAACACATCTCCTCGCAGCGTCCGGGGCCGGAACGTTCACCGTCACCGCCCCGGCCCACAGTGCGGGAGCCGTTGACCTGACCATCACCACCGAGTTCAGCAATGGTGCGCCCGGGCCCACGTTCGCCCTGCCGGGAGGGTTCAGCTACACACCCGCACCAACGGTTTCGCCGAGTCCAACGCCAACATCCACTTTCAGCCCTACCCCTACGCCCACACCTACACCTACACCTACACCTACACCTACACCAACCTTGACGACGGCGGCGCCTACGCCCACCTTGACGGCGGCGACCACGGCGGCGGCCTCGGCAACACAAACGCCTGTGCCCCGTCCAAGCGAGCGGCAATACGTTGCAAACCTTGCCTGGACGGGCGCCTCCAGCAGTCTGTTGGCCGGTGGCGGAATTCTCTTGCTCTTGCTAGGTGCCGGGCTCGTGGCTGTTAGGAACCGAAAGACCCCGCCGTCGCACAGCTGAGCGCACCTGGCGCCCGGACCCCGCCCACGCCGGGCCAAGACGGGAAGTTGCGCGGATCACAGGGCGCTGCGAAACTGGGGCCGATGACTACCAAAGAGCTCTACCTTCAGGCCTATGACGAACAACTCCGCACCGACGCCGAAACGCCCAGCGCGCTGCATGTGACCCGCTGGGGTCCCCTGCGACTGGCCACGTTCGCGGGCGGGCTTGGTTTCATTACCTACAGAGATTTGGGCGGCGCCGTGGCGGCGGACATGCCGGGACTGGTCTCGGGCGCCCTGGCCCACTACGGCACAGATCCGGAGATCGACAAGGTTGAATGGAAGGTCCGCCTCCACGATGCCTCGCCGGGGCTGCCCGAGGCTCTGGTGGCCCAAGGATTCGCCCCCGAAGAGGCCGAATCCATCATGGTGGGCCCACTCGAGGGCTTGTGCGCCAACGCTCCCATCCCCGACGGTGTCACGCTGCGGACAGTCACCACCGAGGCCGACGTGCGGGCCATGAGCGCCATGGCCGACGAGGCCTTTGGTGAGGCGGTCGACACCCGCCAGGCCAATGCCTTGCTGGCCCGGCTGGCCCGCAAGGACGGCATGGAACTCTGGGTGGCGGAAATTGACGGCAGGATGGTCAGTTGCGGCCGGCTCGAACCTGTGCCAGACAGCGACTTCGTTGGCATTTGGGGCGGGGCTACCCTCGAGGCCTACCGGGGCCGAGGCATCTACCGGGCTCTAACAGCCGCGCGGGCCCGCTCCGCCATGGCGCAGGGCAAGACGCTTGTCCACAGTGACTCGTCCGAGTTCTCCCGGCCTATCTTGGAACGCTCGGGCCTGTTGAAGGTCTCCACCACCATTCCGTATTACTGGCGGAAGTGACGCAGGACGCCACTTCCGCCAGGGCCTACTGCTCCTGCATGGGGATGCGTACGCCCCGCTCCGCTGCGACGTCGAGCGCGCGCTCGTAGCCGGCGTCGGCGTGGCGAATGACGCCCATGCCGGGGTCGTTGGTGAGCAGGCGGGCCAGCTTTTCCGCAGCCAGCGGCGTGCCGTCGGCAACGGACACCTGGCCGGCGTGGATGGAGCGGCCAATACCCACGCCGCCGCCGTGGTGGATGGACACCCAGGTGGCGCCGGAGGCCGTGTTGAGCATGGCGTTCAGCAGCGGCCAGTCGGCGATGGCGTCCGAGCCGTCCTTCATGGACTCCGTTTCGCGGTAGGGGGATGCCACCGACCCTGAATCCAGATGGTCGCGGCCAATCACAATGGGCGCTTTGACTTTGCCGTCCGCCACCAACTGGTTGAACAGCACCCCGGCCTTGGCCCTGTCGCCGTAACCAAGCCAGCAGATGCGCGCCGGCAGGCCCTCGAACTCAACGTGCTCCGCCGCGGCGTCGAGCCAGCGGTGCAGGTGGGCATTTTCGGGGAAAAGTTCCTTCAACGCTTCATCGGTGACGCGGATGTCCTCGGGGTCGCCGGAGAGGGCAACCCAGCGGAACGGGCCCAGGCCCTCACAGAACAGCGGGCGGATGTAGGCCGGGACAAAGCCGGGGAAGTCAAAGGCACGGTTGTAGCCGCCCTTGCGGGCCTCGTCGCGGATGGAGTTGCCGTAGTCGAACACTTCGGCGCCGGCGTCCTGGAACTCCACCATGGCTTGCACGTGGCGGGCCATGGCGTTCTGGGACTTCTTGGTGAAACCCTCGGGATCAGCCTCCGCTTCGGCAGCCCACTGCTCCACCGAGTATTCGGTGGGCAGGTAGGAGAGGGGATCGTGTGCGCTGGTCTGGTCGGTGACAATGTCAACCGTGAACTCGCCAGCCTTGTGGCGGCGCAGGATTTCCGGGAACACCTCGGCGGCATTACCCACAACTCCCACGGAAAGCGGCGTCTTGTTCGTCTTGGCTTCCAGTACGCGCTCAAGTGCCGCGTCCAGGTCGGGGGCCAGCTCGTCCAGGTAGCGCTTGCCCACACGGCGCTGGAGGCGTTCGGCGGACACGTCGACGATCAAGCAGGCGCCTCCGTTGAGGGTGACGGCCAGCGGCTGGGCGCCGCCCATGCCGCCGCAGCCGCCCGTCAGGGTTAGCGTGCCGGCGAGGGTGCCACCAAAGAGCTTTTCACCGATGGCGGCGAAGGTTTCAAAGGTGCCTTGCAGGATGCCCTGGGTGCCAATGTAGATCCAGGAGCCGGCAGTCATTTGCCCATACATCATCAGGCCCTCGGCCTCCAGCTTGCGGAACTCCGGCCAGGTGGCCCAGTCCCCCACCAGGTTGGAATTGGCCAGCAGAACTCGCGGCGCCCATACGTTGGTGCGGAACACGCCCACCGGCTTGCCGGACTGCACCAGGAGGGTTTCGTCGTCGTCGAGAGTCTTCAGCGTGGCCACAATGGCGTCATAGGCTTCCCAGGAGCGGGCTGCGCGTCCTGTGCCGCCGTACACCACCAGGTCCTCCGGCCGCTCGGCAACTTCCGGGTCAAGGTTGTTCATGAGCATCCGCAGCGGCGCTTCCGTCTGCCAAGACTTGGCCGAGAGCTCAGTGCCTCGGGCTGCGCGGATGGTGCGGGATGGGTCATGCATGGTTGCCATGATTTTCCTTAACTAGTGGATCAGCGTTCAGGGCCGAAAGCCTGACGGGAAAGTTCCTATGCTCTTATCCAACCCCGCTGCGCCGCGCAATCCTAGGGGTTCGACGGGTGCCGAGTCTGTGATTCCAGACATTGCCGATGGCATGGTCTGCGGCGCCACAGTGCGGCCGGGCGCGGAGCCCCGTGGAATAGACTGGGGCTGCTCACATCAAATTCTCATTGGGGGAACCATGCCTGTCATCATGCCGATCTACGGCACACGTCCGGAGGCCATTAAGATGGCGCCTATAGTTGCAGCCTTGAATGCATCAAGCGACTTTGACTGCGTTGTGACGGTGACGGGACAGCACAGGGAAATGCTGGATCAGGTCAACGAGCTGTTTGGCATCACCCCGGACCACGATCTGGACATCCTCCAGCATGGGCAGTCCCTCTCTGACATCCTGACGCGCACCATTGACGGCCTAGACAAACTCTTCGCCGCGTCCAAGCCCGACGCCGTGGTGGTTCAAGGTGACACCACCACCTCCACCGCCGGCGCTATCGCCGCCTTCTACCGCGGCATCCCCGTCATCCATGCCGAGGCCGGGTTGCGCAGCCACGACATGTTCTCCCCGTTCCCGGAGGAAGCCAACCGCAAGATGACCACGCAGCTTGCCAGCCTCCACCTGGCACCGACCAGCACCAGCAAGGCCAATCTTCTCGCTGAGGGCGTCAAGGAATCCGCCATTGTTGTCACCGGAAACACTGTCATCGATGCCCTCCTCACCACTGTGGATAAGAGGATCGCCTTCGGCGACCCCGCCTTGGAAGAACTGGCAACTAGCGGACGGAAGATTCTGCTGGTCACCACGCACCGCCGCGAGAACCAAGGTGGCGCCATGCGCGGCATGGGACGCGCCTTGGCCCGGATTGCACTGGCGGAGCAGGACCTCACCATTGTGCTCCCGGCCCACAAGAACCCGCTGGTACGGGAGGCCGTTCTGCCCGCCATTGCGGGATTGCCCAACGTCATGGTGACCGAACCGTTAGCGTACGGCGAATTCACCCGCATGCTGTCCCTTGCCCATGTGGTCCTCACAGATTCCGGCGGTGTCCAGGAAGAGGCCCCCAGTTTGGGCAAGCCCGTCCTGGTCATGAGGGAAAACACCGAACGGCCCGAGGCCCTCGAGGCTGGCACTGTGCGGCTGATCGGCACGGACGAGGAACGCATCGTCACTGAGGTAGGCAGGCTGTTCAACGATCCCCTGCACTTTGACGCGATGTCCACTGCAGTGAATCCCTACGGCGACGGCAAGGCGGCGGCACGTTCAGTGGCGGCCATTGCCCATTTGTTGGGCGTAGGGGCACGCATCGGCGATTTCAGCTCCTGAGCTGTTGCGCCCCACCCAGCCACCGACTTCGGCGAGTGGTGAATTTCATCACGAAACCGCCCGTTGACCCCGCCCGGGGCAGGTAAATCTGTTGGATTGCCTTCTCCTGGCAGCCTCTTCATAGCTTGAACAGATAGGCTTCACCCATGCCTCTGACCTACCGTTCCTGGCGGATTGCTGTGCCCCTAGCCGCCGCTTCCCTGCTTTCCCTGACCGCCTGCGCGCCGTCCGTGACCATCACCGCCGCCGAGGATGCCAACAATCCGGCGTGCGCCCCCATGATGGTGGCCCTGCCGGATTCCCTGGCTGACGCCCAGCGCCGGACCACCACCAGCCAGGCAACGGCCGCCTGGGGCGAGCCATCGCTGGTGGTGTTGCGCTGCGGCGTGCCGGTTCTGGGGCCCACCACTGACAAGTGCGTGACGGTCAATGGCGTGGACTGGGTCCTGAAGCAAAAGGACCAGACTTGGACCATCACCACCTATGGGCGCAACCCCGCCACCGAGCTGGTGCTGAAGGAGAACACGATTCCCTCGGACACCGTCCTAACACAGATTTCTGCCGCCGCTGCGAAGATTCCTGCCACCGGCGGAGCCTGCCTGTAGGCTTTCGCATGGCGGGGCTGAAGTGTTTGAGGCTGGTTACTCACAAAATCATGGGTAACTATTATGAGTAACTCGATAAGTCATAAAAACAGGGCGGTCGCTTTATGAGCACCAACAAGAATCCATTGCCAAGCGAACACCAGCACCGGATGAGGAAACGCTCCTACTCGCCGATCGAGCCACCAACGGGCTCACCAGGTTTGATGCCGAATTGGGACATAAGGTAGCAACCTTTGCACCTGTGTTGCTGCGCTCTGAATCCGCATCATCCTCCCAGATCGAGAACCTGACTGCCAGTGCCCGAGCCATATTCAGCGCCGAGCTTGGACTGAAAAAGAGCCGAAACGCTGAATTGATCGCTGCCAATACCAGGGCGATGACGGCTGCCCTGCAACTGGCAGAGAAGATCTCATCTGACGCCATCTTGCAAATGCACCGTGCCCTCATGGAGAACCACACCATCCACCAGGCCGGCGAATGGCGCGATGAGCCGGTGTGGATCGGTACGCGCAACGACACCCCCGTTGGCGCCGACTTCGTGGCACCGCACCACAGCAAAGTACATGGGCTTATAGATGATGTTGTCACGTTTATCGCACGACTTGATGTTCCAGCTTTGGTCTCGGTTGCCGTGAGCCATGCACAGTTTGAGACGATCCACCCGTTCCCGGATGGAAATGGCCGAACGGGACGCGCCTTGGCGCAATCGATCCTCCGGCACCGCGGCGTCACCAGAAACGTGGCCATCCCTGTTTCTGCCGGCCTGCTGGCCGATATTGAGGGTTACCATAGTGCGCTGACCGAGTACCGCGCCGGTGACGTCACGCCAATTATTCGCGCCTTCGCAAACGCCGCATTGAGGGCAGTCGCCAACACTCGTCAGCTGGTCGAAGAGATCGAAGTAGTTCAAGGAGCTTGGAAAAATCAGCTCACCGCGCGCAAGAACAGTAATGCTTGGCGAATGCTCGATGTAATTGCCCGCCGCCCAGTTCTTGACTCAGCTACCGCTGCGGCAGAACTCGGGGTGGCGCAACCGAACGTATACCCACCGCTGAAAGCACTCGTCGAGGCTGGAATTCTGCAGTCCAAGGCGGAACACCAGCTTGGACCATGCTGGCGCAGCGACGAAATCTTGAACGCCATCGATGAGTTCGCCAAACGAGCTGGTCGTCGGGCGAAGTCCTAGGACTGTGGTGCCGCCGTCCACGTTCGATGGCGGGCACAGCGGAACTTCCACGCGGTCCGGCGTCGTACGCTTCATCCAGCGATGGCGCGGCAACCAGCCGTCAGTCCGCGGTGACGAGCCTCCACAGAGAAGTGGTTTCCTGGCTGCGGGCGGCAAAGAACGGATCGCTGCTGTCCATGGAGCGCGGGTGCTTGGCTGGCGTGTCCAACTTGTCCAGGACAGTGAGCCCGGCCGACTCGATCCAGCCCAGCAGTTCGGACCGTGACCGCAGGCCAAGGTGCTCGGCCAGATCTGAGATGATCAGCCAACCCTCTCCCCCGGATTCCAGGTGCCCGCCCAACCCTGTCAGGAAGGCCTTCAACATGCGGCTCTTGGGGTCGTAGACGGCGTTGTCCAACAACGTGTTGGCTGTGCCGGGCAACCACGGCGGGTTGCAGACCACCAGGGGCGCACGCCCTTCAGGGAACATGTTGGTCAGGCTGGCTTCGACGGCATCCGCCAGACCCAGGCGCTCCATGTTCTCCTGGGTGCAGGCGATGGCCCGTGGTTCGCTGTCCGTGGCAATGACAGTCTTCACCCCGCGCTTGGCCAAAATGGCCGCCAGGACCCCGGTGCCCGTGCCAATGTCAAAGGCCAGCTCGGTGGATGGCAAAGGCGCCTGCGCCACCAGCGCCAGGTATTCGCTGCGGATGGGCGCGAACGTCCCATAGTGCGGGTAGATGTGGTCATCGAGCTCCTGCACAAACAATCCGTTGCGGCGCCATTCGAAGGCACCCACGGCGCCAAGCACGTCCTGCAACGGGGCCACTGTCAGAGTCTCCACCTCACCGGCAGCGGCCAGCCATGCTGCCGAAACATCCGGGGCGCGTCGCAGGCCCACTGCGGGGCCCGGCTCCAAGGGGACCAGCACCAGCCCGAGCATTCTAGCCCTTTGTGTCCGGCCCTGGCGGTAGCGGTAGAAGGCTTGAGCAACGCTTTCGCCGTCGTGCCGGGAAAAGGTGGGCAGGCGCCGGGCCATGGCAGAGAGGAGCTGGCGGGCGTTGTGATAGTCGCCCTGCCACAACAAGGCAGTGCCCTGGGCTGCTAGGCGGTAGGCGTCGTCGGCGGTGAGCGAGTCATCCACGGCCAGGACCTTTTTGGGCGCGGCGGCACCGCTGGCCGAGAACCACGGTGCTGTGAACTCGGCCTCGCCCTGCGTCCAGGAAATGGTGGTGCGCTGGGGCAAGGGTTCAGTGCTCATGGGGCTCCTCGAATGATTGCCGGGGCCAAGCAGTGCTGGCGAGTGCCCACAGGACAGGACTAACGCCCCAGTTTAGCCCGTGCAGGAGCCAGGTTTTTCTTGGGCGGCTGTGAATTCGCCTGCCTTGGCGGAGGCGTGGTGCTGCGGTGTTAGATTTTCCTACTATGACTGAACAACCAACCCGGCGTCCGGGCATCAAACTCATGCTCATCGGCGGGGCAATCATGGCCGCCGGCATCGGCGGGCTCATTACAACCCCGCTGGTGCCTGGCAGCTCGGAGAACCTCCTGGTGCTCGCTGTCCTGCTGCTGGCTGTGGTGGGCGGTGGCGCCACATGCCTCACCGGCTCCATCAAACGCATCATCCACCTGTTCAAGACCACAGGCTTTCTGGGGATCAAGCTCAGCGAATCGCCGCGGGAGTGACAATGCCCACGCTGCACGCTCTGGAGATGCGTGCAGCATGGGCATAGTTTCTTCTTGCGTCCGCCCTTTTAGGCGAGGATTTCTAGGCGCGGACGCGCCTGCGCAGGCGCACTGCCAATCCACCGAGCATCAGCAGGAGCGCTCCCGCGGAGAGCCATGTGAGGGTGCTGCCTGCACCCGTGACGGCCAGCTGGCCCTGATCCTGCACCACAGGAAGGGCCGCTCCGGCTGAGGCGGGTGAAGACACTGTTGCGGTTGCCGACGGTGTCGCCGAAGCGCTGGGCGCCGCCACCGCGGCAATTTTCACTTCCTGCACTGCTGTGCTGTTGCCGGCAACATCCGCGGCACGGAACATCACTGTCGCGGCCTTGCTTCCGGCCTCAACGGCTGCCGTGTACGGCTGCCACGTGGCGCCAGCATCAATGCTGTACTCCAACGCTGCGATCCCGGATGCAGCATCGCTGGCTTGGGCAACGGCCGTCCGGCTGACAGCCTTGGTGGTCAGCGTCGGGGCGGTGGTGTCCACCTTGATGGCACCAAGGGTCTTGGTCTCTTCGGCAACTCCGCCGCCGTTCATGGAGCGGTAGTTCACCTTGGTCTCCCCGTCGGCAAGGGTGACGGGGGCTGAGTAGGCGACCCATTCGCCGTCGTTCATCTGGTACTCGGTGCGGATTCCGGACTCTGCAGCCAAGGCCGTGGCGCCGCCATTGACAGTGAGTGTCAGGGTTGGGGCCGTGGTGTGCCAACCCGATGCGGGGGCTTCGGCGATGCTGGCAGTGGTGACGGGCACGGTCCAGGCTGCCTGGGTGAGCGTGACCGCATCTACCGTCCAGAACGCACTGTTGGTGCCGGTGTACTTGAAGCGCAGCTGTGCTTCCTTGGCGCCGGCGGGGACGTCTGCAGGCAGGCTTTCCATCCTGTTGGTGTCGATCTTGTAGGCCTTGAGCAGCTGGGGCGTGCCGCCGTCGAAGCTGATGAAGACCTCAGCGGACTGGGGTCCATCAATGAGGTAGTTGCTGGCGAAGTTCACCGAGGCGGTGGGCTGGCCATTGAGCGGGAACGCGGGGCTGACCAGGGTGGAATCAAACTTGCCGGCGGCGTGGGCCTTGTCATCCCACTCATCCGAGTCCGCCACGGCGAACACATTGCGGTTGCGCACGCTGCTCTCACGGCCCTGGTTGCGCTCAATGTTGGTCCAGAACTCGTCAGTGGCGAAGGACCAGCCGCTCCACTCGGCGACACCGCCGGTGGGCATGGCGGAGTTGTCGATGCTCCAGCCCTCGGGGGCCGTGTGGGTCCAGCCGAGGACGTCGGCGCCCACCGCCGTTTCATCGGCGCGGGGCTTGAGCTGGCTGCGGACGGTGTCGAAGGCGTCCGGGACGATTTCGTCGATCGGCTGGCCGTCGAGGTTCCAGGCCGGATCGATCGCCACGCCCTGGTGCTTGAGCACCGTGGGGGCGATGTCTGTGACCTTGACGTCGTTGCGCGTGGAATTGGCGGGGATGCCGGCGCCCTGGGCAATGACGAAGGACTGGCGTTCCAACTGGGTGCTGCCGCCGTGGCCACCGGTGGGCGTGTGGCCGTGGTCGGCGGTGATGACAATCAGCCACTGTTCGGCGGCGTAGCTGGGGCGGGCCTTGACGGCTGCGAGGATCTCGCCCACCTTGGCGTCGGTGACCTTCAGCTGTGCCTGGTAGTTGGCGCTGCTGCTGCCAGAGTTGTGCCCGGCGCCGTCCACGTCGTCGAGGTGGACGAAGGTGCTGTCCGGGTTGCCGTTCCTGAGGTAGTCAACAGCCTTGGCCGTGGTGTTGTTGTCGGAGCCGCCGGAGATGGCCAGGTCCGTGCCGGTTTTGAAGATGATGTCGGGGATGGGTCCCCACGTGCCGGCCACCAGAGTGGAGGTGGCGGGATCGTTGTGTTCCAGGCGGTTCTGGAAGTTGGTGAACTGTTCCAAGTTGTTTCCGGTGAAGCTGTTGTCCAGCACCCGGTGCTTGTCCGGCCAGGCGCCGGTGGCAATGGAACTCCAGCCGGGCCCGGAGACGGTGGGCGCCATGGGGTTGGCGTAGAGGTTGCTGGCAGCCGTCATGCCCGCCTTGCGGACCGATTCAATGGCCGGCAGCGCCGTTTTGTCCATGACGCTGATCGAAGCCCCGTCAAGGCCGATCACGAGCGACTTCTGGACCTTGGCGCCTCCGGGCAGGCCTTCATAGGGGATACCCGGGACTGCGGCAGTGGCTGCGGGCGTGAACGTCATGGCCGCCACTGCCACGGCGGCAGTCACTACAAGTGGGCGGACAACGCGATGTGATGAGCGCATGATCTCTTTTTCGTCTGTGGTGCCGTTGTTGGCACCCTTGGAACGATAATGAGCCACAGAAAAGTTCTCGTTTTAAGCCGGTGAGCGCCGCGTGAACATTGCTTGTCTATACAAGCCGGGGGCGTTCACCGCGTTGGGTGGCATGGGCCACGGCGGACATGAACGACGGCGTCCGCCCCACCCCTTCAAACGCTCTCGCAGCAATGGTCAGTTTTTCGTGAACGCGGTCTCATTGGATGCGATAGGGTCCCGAAAAAACTGACCATTGCTGCGATAGGGTGCCGGGGTTAGCGCAGGCCCACCTTGCGGTGCAGGGCCAGCTGGAGGAGCTCGTCAATCAGCTCCGGGTAGGCCAGGCCGGAGGCCGCCCACATTTGCGGGTACATGGAACTCGGGGTGAAGCCTGGCATGGTGTTGATCTCGTTGATGATCAGCTCCCCTGCCGCGGTGTAGAAGAAGTCCACGCGGGAGAGCCCTTCGGCACCCACGGCGTCGAACGCCAGCGCGGCCTGTTCCTGAATGCGGGCAATGTCAGCCTCTGGCATGTCGGCCGGGCAGCTGAGGCTGACAGCATCGCCCTGGACGTACTTGGCCTCAAAGTCGTAGAACGCGTGGTGTTCGCCGTCGACCATGGCGATTTCGCCAGGCTGGGAAACGCGCGGCATGTCACTGCCCCGGCCCTCCAAAACTGCGCATTCAATTTCTCGGCCCACAATGCCGGCCTCAATGACCAGCTTGAGGTCATGTTCGCGGGCCTCGGCGATGGCGGCGTCGAGCTGGTCCAGGGAATCAACCTTGGAGATGCCCATGGAGGAACCGGCGCGTGCTGGCTTCACAAACACGGGGAAGCCCAGGGCCGCCACCCGGCTGCGCACCTTGGCCGGGTCAACCGTCCATTCACGGTCAGTGACGGCAACGTAGGGGCCCACCGCAAGCCCGGCAGCCTCAAAGACCACCTTCATGAAGTGCTTGTCCATGCCGAGGGCCGAGGCCAGGACGCCGGCGCCCACGTAGCGGGTGTCGCCGAGCTCCAGCAGGCCCTGGACCGTGCCGTCCTCGCCCCACGGACCGTGTAGCAGCGGAAAAACAACATCAACGGCACCGAGCACCTCGGGAACCTTGGCGGCCTCGGTCACCACCAGCTGGTGCGTGTTGCCCAACTGGGTCAATGAAACGGTTTTCTCCCCCGCCACTACTTCCGGCAGGGAGGCGTTCTTCAGCGACCACGCTGAGAGGTCATCCCCAGCCAATACCCATTGGCCGTTTTTGGCGATGCCGATGGGAACCACGCTGTACTTCTCGCGGTCAATGGCGCCCAGAACCCCTGCGGCCGTGACACAGCTGACGGCGTGCTCGCTGGAGCGGCCGCCGAATAAAATGGCCACGCGAATGGGCGCAGTTGTTGCAGGGGTTTCAGTAGTCACGTGTTAGTCGCCTTCGGATTTCAGTTGGCGGGCCAACAGCAGCGGACCCAGATCATCGACAGTCAGTTTACCTTCCAACACGCCCACAACGGCGTTGGTGATGGGCATATCAACACCCATTTTCGCGGCGAGGTCGGACACAGCTCGGCCGGATTTGATGCCCTCGGCCGTTTGCGTCATGCGGTTGTTGACCTCATCAAGAGTCAGCCCCTCACCGAGCATGCGCCCGGCGGTGTGGTTGCGGCTCAGCGAGGACGAACACGTGGCCACGAGATCGCCCAACCCGGCCAGCCCGGCCATGGTCTCGGCCTTGCCGCCCAGCGCCAGCGCCAACCGCGTGGTCTCCGCCAGGCCTCGCGTGATGACCGAGGCCTTGGTGTTGTCGCCAACCTTCTGTCCCTCGCAAATGCCCACGCACAGCGCGATGACATTCTTGACGATCCCGCCGATCTCCACGCCCACCACGTCGTCAACCGTGTAGGGGCGGAAATAACGGGGCTTGCACACGTTCGCCACCCATTTGGCTGTGTTCTCATCCGCGCACGCCACCACGGAGGCCGTGGGTTCCTGGCGCGCAATTTCCATGGCGAGGTTGGGGCCGGACACCACGACGATGCGCTCCGCTGCCAGCCCCAACTCCTCGGCGATGACTTGGGACATGCGCTGGTCTGTACCCAGTTCCAGGCCCTTCATCAAGCTCACGACGACGGCGTCCTGGGCCAGGTGCCCGGCCCACCCGCGGAGCTGCTCACGCAGCGTCTGGGCGGGAACGGCCAGAACCACCAACTGGGCGCCTGCCAGGACCTCTTGGACGTCCGAGGAGGCACTGATGTTGGCTGGAAGTTCCGTGGTGGAGAGGTAGCGGGGGTTCCTGTGGTGGTCATTGATCTGGTCCACCACTTCCTGGCGGCGGCCCCACAGCACAATCTTGCGCTCTGTTCCCTCGGCGGCATCGCCGAGGATCTTGGCAAAAGTGGTGCCCCAGCTGCCGGCGCCCAAAACAGCTGTCTTGGCCGGTGCAATCCCATCCACGTAACTCACGGAAGGTCCCCTTTTTCTGTTGGTCCGGCGTCGTTCAGGTTCTTTGTGTCCGGATTCTTGGCGGAGGAACCCCGCTCTTCGAAACGGCCGTGGCTTGATTGCTGGTGCGCGGAGGGGTCCCAGCGCTGGGCCGGGGCCGTCTCGCCGCGCAGCGTCTCCAACAGTGCCGTGATGTCGCTCATGATGATGTCCGTCATGGCCTCCAGGGTCGCCTTGTCCGCGCTCCTGCCGGCAAATGCGCTCAGGTCAACGGGGTGACCCACCACCACCCTGGCCTTCTTGCGCGGGAAAAGCTTCACGCCCTTGCCATAGCGCGGGAACACTTCCTGTGCACCCCAGTGCGCCACGGGAATGACCTTGGCGCCCGTGGCCAGGGCCAGCCGTGCTGCCCCCGTGCGGCCCTTCATGGGCCAGAGATCAGGATCCCGGGTGAGCGTGCCTTCGGGATAGATGACAACGGCTCCCCCGGCATCCAGGACTTCCTGGGCCACGGCCAGCGACTTTCCGGCTCCGGCGCCGCTGCGCTCAACAGGAATCTGGCGTGCGCCACGCAGGGCAGTGCCCACGACGGGTGTCTTGAACAAGCCGTCCTTGGCCAAAAAGTGCGGCATGACCCGCTGGTTGTAGAGCATGTGTCCCACAACGATGGGGTCTATTTCGGTGCAGTGGTTGGGCACCACAATGAAGCCCTCATCCACCGGCAGTCGGTCCAGGCCGTACCATTCCTTGCCCATGAGCACGTTGATGGCACTCCTGGCAATGCCCGCAACCGCGGCAAAGAACATCCGGGTGCTCATCTTCATGCCACGGGGCTTGAAGGGGCGCCTGTGTGCCGGCTTGCCCGTGGGCGGAAGGTCAGTGGTCACTGTTGGCTACCTCGAAATCCGTTGGGAGTCGTGCACATCAAAGTCGG
The DNA here is from genome assembly GCF_054510895.1 of Arthrobacter sp. HLT1-20. NCBI lineage: Bacteria > Bacillati > Actinomycetota > Actinomycetes > Micrococcales > Micrococcaceae > Arthrobacter > Arthrobacter sp. HLT1-20. Next base: position 49,747 of record NZ_JBTNDR010000025.1, read on the forward strand.
CGCCCAGGCCGTCCAGCTTGGCGGTGAAGTGTTCGTAGCCGCGGCTGATGACGTCAATGCCCGTCACCGTGGAGGTTCCCTCGGCGGCCAGGGCGGCGATCATGTGGCTGAAGCCGCCGCGCAGGTCGGGGACGTTGATCTTGGCACCCTTCAGGGGTGTGGGTCCGGAAATGACGGCCGAATGGATGAAGTTGCGCTGCCCAAAGCGGCACGGGATGCTGCCCAGGCATTCGCGGTGCAGCTGGATATTGGCGCCCATGCGGGTCAGCGCCTCCGTGAAGCCAAAGCGGTTTTCGTAAACCGTCTCGTGGACAATGGAGACGCCTTCGGCCTGGGTGAGGGCAACCACCAGGGGCTGCTGCCAGTCCGTCATGAAGCCGGGGTGGACGTCCGTTTCCATGATGAGCGGCTTCAGGCTGCCGCCCTTGTGGAAGAAGCGGATGCCGTCGTCGTGGATGTCCATGCCGCCACCGATCTTGCGGTAGGTATTCACGAACGTCATCATGTCCCGCTGACTGGCGCCTTCAACGTAAATATCGCCGCCGGTGACCAGGGCAGCCGAGGCCCAGGACGCCGACTCGTTGCGGTCGGGCAGTGCTGTGTGGTCGTAGCCTGTCAGCTCAGCAACGCCTTCAATGCGGATGGTCCTGTCCGTCTGCACCGAAATGATGGCGCCCATTTTTTGCAGGATCGCTATGAGGTCAATGATTTCCGGCTCCGTGGCTGCGCCGCTGAGCTCGGTGATGCCCTCGGCACGCGTTGCGGAAAGCAGAACCTGCTCCGTGGCTCCCACGCTGGGGTACGGCAGGCTGATCTTGGTGCCCTTGAGGCCAAACGGGGCTGTGATGGAGATACCGCCGCCGGTCTTTTCCACCACTGCACCAAACTTGCGCAGCACTTCAAGGTGATAGTCGATGGGCCGGTCGCCGATCTTGCAGCCGCCCAGATCCGGAATGAAGGCATGGCCAATGGAGTGGATCAGCGGCCCGCACAACAAAATGGGGATGCGCGAGTCACCGGCGTGGGTGTTGATCTCGGCGCTGTTGGCCTTTTTCGCGTTGGCCGGGTCCATGGTGAGGTCGCCCGTAATGGGGTCCTTGACCACTGTGACGCCATGCAACTGCAGCAAGGACGTGACAACTTCAACGTCCTTGATCTCAGGGACGTTGCGCAACGTTGATGGCGTGCTGCCTAAAAGTGCCGCCACCATGGCCTTGGGAACCAAGTTCTTGGCGCCGCGCACCTGGACGCGTCCCTTGAGCGGAACACCACCACGTACCGTCAGAATTCTGCTCATCGTCACCTAATCCTTTGTTCCACCTACGCACCCTGTACCTGCTTGGGCCTGCGTCAAGCATAGTTTCTCCCGCTCGAGATGCTGAAATGCGCTGTGCTCTCTGTGGCGGACGCCGCTGGCCCGGGGTGATTCGCGTCGTGCTGCCGCTATGGTCATCCGACCTGGATATAGCTCCAGCCGATGACCACATCGACGTCATGGGGTTCCGGGCGCCCTGCGGGTTGGGTCGCTCGAGCGCTGCTTTCCTCTTCCACAGGCCCAGCAAGGCCTGGGCTTGTCCACGTTCGACTGCGGTGGCATACCAAGGGCGGAAAAATCGCAGCACCATGGGGTCATGTCAGAGTTCGAAGTTCCACCTTTTATCTCCGCTCCGAACAAGTTTGTGAGCGAAACAGCTTCCCGCCAACTCTCCAAGCAGGCTGCCGCCGGTGAGCTTGTCCGGGTGCGCCACGGACTGTACCTGCCCTCCGGAGCTTGGGAGGCCTTGACCCGTTGGCAGAAGTACCGGATGCAAATCCAAGCAGTCCATGAGCTGGCCCTCAGGCGCCCCATTTTCGCACGCGAATCTGCAGCCCAGATTATGGGTTTGCCGTTGATCTCAATACCCAACCAGGTGCAGACTCTTGTACCGCCCGGGCAAGGTGGGGGTCGCAGCAGCAACGGCGTCCGGCGACTTGAGGCACTGGCAGGGGATCCACCACCATGGGAAATGCATGGCTTGTTGCTGACACCGCCCGTACAAACTGCCAGGGATATGGCGGTCCGCCTGCCGCTGGTTCAGTCGCTGCCCGCCATGGACAGGTTGTTGGCACAACGGATCCTGCCAGGATCACCGGTCAATGTTCCCTTGACGTTTCAAGCCGATCATGTGCTGGCAGCCATTGAATTGCTGCCCAACGCCACGGCACGAACCCGGGCACAACGCGTACTTGCAGTCGCCGACGGCAAGTCCCAGTCTGCCGGGGAATCATGGAGCCGGGCCATCATGATTGAGCAGGGCTTCCCGATACCTGGCCTGCAGCGGGAGTTCCGGGATGGGTTGGGCCGGATTGGATTCCCGGATTTTGACTGGGAGGAATTCAAGACTCTCGGGGAGTTCGATGGACACGAAAAGTATTCCGCCCAGCGCTACCTCAAAGGGAGGTCACCTGCCCAAATAGTCATCGAGGAGAAGAACCGGGAGAACCGTTTGCGGGCGCTTGGCTACCGGGTGGTCAGGTGGGAATGGCAGGATCTGCGCAATCCGCAGCGACTCATTCACTTGCTGCGCGAGGCCAGCCTACCGCAACGACGCCCGAGGGGCCCTCATTGACTCCGGACAGCGAAACGGTCTTTCGCTGTTGATATATCAACAGCGAAAGACCGTTTCGGCCGCAGCCGCTGAAAGTTAGAACTTCGCCGGCAGCGTGGTGGGCTTGATGGACGGGCGGGTGGCCTCAAACGCCGTGATGGCCGGCTCGTCGCGCAGTGTCAGGCCAATGTCATCCAGGCCTTCGAGCAGGCGCCAGCGGGTGTAGTCGTCAATCTGGAACGGCGCAACAACGGTGCCTGCGGTAACCATCTTGGCCACCAGGTCAACGGTGATCTCGGTGCCTGGAGCATTTTCCAGGACCTTCCAGATCAGCTCAATGTCATCCTGGGCGACCTCGGCGGCCACCAGACCTTGTTTGCCGGAGTTGCCGCGGAAAATGTCGGCAAAGCGGGAGGACAAAACAGCTTTGAAGCCGTAGTCCTTCAGCGCCCAGACGGCGTGTTCGCGGGAGGAACCTGTACCAAAATCGGCGCCGGCCACCAGCACCGAACCGGCCACATAGGGCTCCCGGTTCAGGATGAATTCCGGGTCCTTGCGCCAGCTGGAGAACAGGGCGTCTTCAAAACCTGTGCGCGTGATCCGCTTGAGGTAGACGGCCGGGATGATCTGGTCAGTATCAACATTGCTTTGCCGCAGCGGGACGCCAATGCCTGTGTGGGTAGAGAACTTTTCCATGGTGTTAGCTCCTTACGCTACGGTGTTGGCGAGGACCGGTGACAGGTCCGACGGCGAACTGAGAGTTCCGCGGATGGCGGTGGCGGCTGCCACAACAGGTGAGACCAGGTGTGTGCGTCCACCCTTGCCCTGGCGGCCCTCAAAGTTGCGGTTGGATGTGGACGCGCAGCGCTCCCCCGGTTCCAGCTGGTCCGGGTTCATGCCCAGGCACATGGAGCAGCCGGCAAAGCGCCATTCAGCACCAAAGTCCTTGAACACCTTGTCCAGGCCTTCGGCCTCGGCTTCCAACCGGACTCGGGCGGAGCCCGGCACCACCAGCATGCGAATGTTGGGGTCCTTTTCGCGGCCGCGGATGATGTCCGCTGCCGCGCGCAGGTCCTCAATGCGGGAGTTGGTGCAGGAGCCCAGGAACACCGTGTCGACCCGGATGTCCTTCATGGGCGTGCCGGCAACCAAGTCCATGTACGCCAGGGCGCGCTCAGCGGCAGCCTTGGCGTTTTCGTCACCGAAATCTTCCGGGTTCGGCACGTTGTCGCTCAGTGAAACGCCCTGGCCCGGGTTGGTCCCCCAGGTGACGAACGGGTCCAAGGTGTTGGCGTCCAGGAAGACCTCGGCGTCGAATTCGGCGTCGGGCTCGGTGGTCAGCGACTTCCAGTACTCAACGGCCGCATCCCAATCGGCACCAACGGGTGCGTGGGCCCGGCCCTTGAGGTACTCGAAGGTGATCTCATCCGGGCCGATCATGCCTGCGCGGGCACCGGCTTCGATGGACATGTTGCAGACAGTCATGCGGGCATCCATGGACAGGGCCCGGATGGCCGATCCGCGGTATTCCAGCACGTAGCCCTGGCCGCCACCGGTGCCGATTTTGGCGATGATGGCCAGGATGATGTCCTTGGATGTGACACCGGGGCGCAGGGTGCCTTCAACGTTGATGGCCATGGTCTTGAACGGCTTCAGCGGCAGAGTCTGGGTGGCCATGACGTGCTCAACCTCGGAGGTGCCGATGCCGAACGCCAGCGCACCCACGGCACCGTGGGTTGAGGTGTGCGAGTCACCGCAAACCACCGTCATGCCGGGCTGGGTCAGTCCCAGCTGCGGGCCCACCACGTGGACGATGCCCTGCTCGGCGTCGCCCAGGGAGTGCAGGCGCACACCAAACTCGGCGCAGTTGTTGCGCAGCGTCTGGATCTGGGTCCGGCTGGTCAGATCGGCAATAGGCTTGTCGATGGCCAGCGTGGGCGTGTTGTGATCCTCGGTGGCAATGGTCAAGTCCGGGCGGCGCAGCGGCCGGCCGGCCAGGCGCAGGCCCTCGAAGGCCTGGGGCGAGGTGACCTCGTGGATCAGGTGAAGGTCGATGTAGAGAAGGTCGGGCTGTGCGGCATCGCCGTCGCCTTCGCCTTGCTTGACAACGTGGTCGCGCCATACTTTTTCGGCCAACGTCTTCGCGGTCTTGCGCGGAGTCGATGTCAAAACTGTCGGCACCTGTGCTGATTCGTGCGCAACGGGCGCGGTGGGCTCGGTCACGGTCAGCTCCCTTCATCTGTTCAAGCCCTGGCGGCCATGGCATTCACGGGGAATTTGCTTGGCTTCCAAGGGTGTTCTTTAGTTTGTATAGCTCCACTGTTCCAGCCAGATCCGGGCAGAAGCCAATCCTTCGATTTGCATCTCACATAATGAGACGTCAATATCATTACATGGACAATTCAAGTGGCGTTGGCGTCATCGATAAAGCGGCTCTTGTGCTTGATGCATTGGAAGCTGGCCCCACAACCCTGGCTCAATTGGTTGCAGCCACCGGTTTGGCCCGGCCAACAGTGCATAGGTTGGCACTAGCCTTGGTACATCACCGGCTCGTGAGCCGGGACATGCAGGGCAGGTTTGTGCTCGGCAGCAGGCTCGTTGAGCTGGCGTCGGCTGCCGGTGAGGACAGGCTCATTGCCGCTGCGGGACCTGTTTTGCTGCAATTGCGTGACTCCACCGGTGAGAGCGCCCAAATTTTCCGCCGGCAGGGCGATTCGCGCGTGTGCGTTGCCTCGGCTGAGCGGCCCATCGGCCTGCGCGACACCATCCCCGTGGGCACCCAGCTCACCATGAAGGCCGGTTCCGCGGCCCAGGTTTTGCTGGCGTGGGAAGACCATGAGCGTCTGCTCGAGGGCCTGCACAACGCCCGCTTCACGCCCACCGTTCTGGCTGGTGTTCGACGGCGCGGCTGGGGTCAGAGCCTGGGCGAACGCGAGCCCGGGGTCGCCTCGGTGTCGGCGCCCGTGCGTGGCCCCTCCGGGCGCGTGATTGCTGCCGTCTCCATCTCCGGACCCATCGAACGCCTGACCCGCCAGCCCGGGCGCCTGCACGCGGAAATTGTCTGCAACGCCTCCCGCATCCTGACCGAGGCGCTGCGCAAGGGCGCCTCCTGACCTTCATCCCCAAACAACGACGACGCGGGGGGGGGGGGGGTTTTTGCAGGTGGCGCGCGGTCGTTGTTTTTTGAAATCCAAACAA
>NZ_JBTNDR010000026.1:0-53071 GCF_054510895.1 Arthrobacter sp. HLT1-20
CACCGGCACCGTGATCGGAGCAGCCACCTGAACATTACCCAAAACATCACCCACCGCACCGCCGAGCAAACCGCCACCAATCTGCGATCCACCCTGACCGGAACCCTGGCTGGAGTTCTGATTCACGGCCGGAACCGTGGTGGTGTTCGTGGCGTGCGAGCCATTGGAAACGGCATTGCCCAAAACACCCACAGCGTTGCCGGAAACATTCACCGGCACCGTGATCGGAGCAGCCACCTGAACATTACCCAAAACATCACCCACCGCACCGCCGAGCAAACCGCCACCAATCTGCGATCCACCCTGACCGGAACCCTGGCTTGAGTCCTGCTTCACGGCCGGAACCGTGGTGGTGTTCGTGGCGTGCGAGCCATTGGAAACGGCGTTCCCCAAAACACCCACAGCATTGCCGGAAACATTCACCGGCACCGTGCTTGGCAAAGCCACCTGGACATCGCCCAGGACGTCACCGAGCAGGCCGCCACCATTGTGCGATCCACCCTGACCGGAACCCTGGCTGGAGTTCTGATTCACGGCCGGAACCACAGTGGTGTTCGTGGCGTGCGAGCCATTGGAAACGGCGTTGCCCAAAACACCCACAGCGTTGCCGGAAACACTCACCGGCACCGTGATCGGAGCAGCCACCTGAACATTACCCAGGACGTCACCGAGCAGGCCGCCACCAATCTGCGATCCACCCTGACCCGAACCCTGCTTAGCGTTGTGGCTTGAGTCCTGCTTCACGGCCGGAACCGTGGTGGCGTTCGTGGCGTGCGAGCCGTTGGAAACGGCGTTGCCTAAAACACCCACAGCGTTGCCGGAAACATTCACCGGCACCGTGATCGGAGCAGCCACCTGAACATTACCCAAAACATCACCCACCGCACCACCGAGCAGGCCGCCACCATTGTGCGATCCACCCTGGCCCGAACCCTGATTGGTGTTCTGGCTTGAGTCCTGCTTCACGGCCGGAACCGTGGTGGTGTTCGTGGCGTGCGAGCCATTGGAAACGGCATTGCCCAAAACACCCACAGCATTGCCGGAAACATTCACCGGCACCGTGATCGGAGCAGCCACCTGAACATGACCCAAAACATCACCCACCAGGCCTCCCAGAAGGCCCTTGTTCGTGTTTGGGATGGGCTGGGCAACTGTGCCCTGGGAAAGCCCGCTCGTTGCTGCTGGTATTGCTTCAACATTGGGCTGGTCGGCGGCGTTGGCCGCACCTGCGCCGAGGGCAAGAAGGCCGCCGGCAAAGACCGCTGCACAGAGCGATCGACGAATATTGACATGCATGATGTCCAACTCCTGACTAAGATTCTTTGACCCTGTTTGCGAATGCAATTCAAGGAAATACCGTTGCCTTTCCTATACACAGGAAAGTGCTCAACGGTTATCTAGTCAGGTGTGGATCCGTGGTCGGAGGACAAGGAGGCGGGCAGAGGCCAATTGCCACTGCTCAAGACAGATCCTGACAACGCGATGCTGAAGTAGTCAGAAAAATTTTCATGTGCGGCCGCGGAGCCACCGGCTCCTGCTGAGCCGCCGAACCCACCGCTGGACGAGGCCCCTGGGGCGGGGCTGGAGGTTACGGCTGGTGCACACGGCCCAACGGCAGAACCGTTGGCATCCGATCCACAAGCAGAGTGGCCTGCGCCACCTCGTGGTGCAGGTACTCCAGAAGTCGAATAGGGAACCTCACCGGCAGCATAGGTGCTTGTTCCCATGGCCAAGTACTCGGCCAACGTTCCAACATGGCCTGAACCGGGGGCGGCTTGACCGCCTAGCAAGGCCCTTCCGAGGTTTTCGCTTGGCGTGCCGTTCGTCCCTGTGGCCTGTCCGGTCCCGTTCTGGCTAGGCGTGGCTGAGTCGACCGATCCGGACAGATCCGGGACATCGATGCCCGGCTCCGTGTCAGTGCCGGGAAGCTCGGGAACGCCGGTTCCTGGGTTACCCGGCGTGCCTGGATTGCCGGGCACGCCCGGAACACTCGGCAGTCCTGACGTCACAGGAGGCAGCACCTGTTCCACAACATTGGAAACGCCGCCGGTAACTCCGTCGACAACTGGTTTCACGGCACCGGTGACAGGGTCCACAGCTGGCGCCACAATCTCTTGAACTGGAGCCGTTACCTGGTCAACGGTGTTGAGAATTGGCGTGGTGACCTTGCCAATAGTGTTGACCACCGGCGGCACAATGGAGTTGCTTGCATCGCGGACTGGAGCGATCACCTGCCCCACCACGGGCACCGAATTTACAGTGGTTTCCACCCGGTCAGTCAATGTCAGCACTGGGGCCAGCACTGTGCCAACCGTGTTGGAGGTGATGTCCCGGACCCCGGGAACTTGGGAAACGGTTTTGTCCACAGTGTTGACAATCGGGCTCAAAACGCCCGAGAGGAGGCCCTTGGTAGAAGTTTGCTTGGAGCTGGATTTGGCACCGTGCTCCGAATCAGATGCGGCGAAGGCTCCTGATGAGCTCAAAACCATGAACAGAGCGGCGAATAGGGCCGCCCCGAAGGTGAGCCTGAGGGCGCGCAAGAGGGAGGTGTGGAACAGCAGTGACTTTGAGTCACGACCCACAGCATTCACCCCAAAACTGAATGGCTAGAGACCTGCATCCAACCGGCCGCGCAAAAAAGCGTTTTCGGTCACATGCACTTTCGGCTACTCTACGGCCCACGCGCATAAACTTCCAGCGCTGGAGCCGAAATTCGACTTTTACTATGGGAATGTTTGGAAATTCTCTGGGCACCCGTCAGCTCGTCCTCCTATTTTCGCTTAGACATCAAACGTCTAACGTCTTATTATTTTGCTAGTGAATAAAACCCCCGAACACCCTTTTTCCGCAGGAATCGGCAACCCAAACCCCGCTCCGCGAGTCAAGAGGCGTTTGGTGGCGGCTGCCGGAATCCTCGCCGTGGTTCTGATTGGTTTGAACCTTCGGGCTGGAATCTCCAGCGCCTCAGCACTCTTCCACGATCTCCAACAGGTGCTGGGATACGGCGCATTGACGGCATCCTTGCTGCCCTCTATCCCCACCCTGTGCTTTGCGGTGGCGGGTGCGGGCACATCCTGGCTGGTCCGCCGGGTGGGTGTGGAGAAGGCAATAGCCATTGCCCTGCTGGCGCTGACGGCTGGCTTGGCCTTGCGGGCGGTGCCGAGTGTTGGCATGTTGTTGCTGGGTACTGTGGTCAGCATGTCCGGGCTTGCTGTGTGCAATGTGGCCATGCCGTCGTTCATCCGCGAACACTACTCGGACAAGACGGCCGCCATGACGGGCGTGTACACAATCACCATGTCGCTGGGCGCAACCATGTCCGCCGCCGTTAGTGTTCCACTGGCCCTCCAGCTGGACTCACCATCCCTCGGCTTGGCTGCCTGGGCCATTCTGTCAGTGATTACCTTGGTCGCCTTTGCGCCCATTGCCCTGGCGGCACACCGCCGCCCGGCCGCCGCTGCGGCATCCTCAATTTCCCCTTGGTCGCTGCTGAAAACCCGCACCGGCCTGATCATCACGGCGTTCTTCACCATCCAAGCCATCGCCGCCTACTCGATCATCAGCTGGCTGCCCACCATTTTCATCGCGGCCGGGCTGGATCCTGCCGGGGCTGGGTTGCTGCTTGGTCTAGCGCAGGTGGTCTCCGTCTTTGGCAACGTGGCCCTGCTGGCCTTGGCTGGCAGGGCGGGCGGCCTGCGCCGCGCATTCATGGTGGCCAGCGTTTCATATTTGTTCGGCGCCGTGGCCCTGCTGGTACTGCCTGCCAGTGCCGCCGTCGTGACTTCCCTTCTGTTGGGTCTGGGGTTTGGCGTTTTCGCTCTGGTTCTTGTGGTCATCAGCCGCAGCGGCAGCACCACGGCGGAGGCCACCGCCATGTCCACCCTGGCCCAGTCCGTGGGCTACCTACTGGGGACACTTGGTCCGTTCGGGATGGGCCTGGCGCACACACTTAGCGGCGGTTGGACACTGCCACTCATGATGCTGGTTGGCGTGGCCGCCGTGCAAGTGGTTCTGGCATGGTTGCTCACGGCAACGCGCGTAGACAAGGACGCAGCGGGAGATGAAACGGTCAGTACGGCTCCCGAGAAAGCCCCCACCATGGAGGAAATCCCGGCGTGACGCTCTCACCCTCGCACCGCGAACCGCTGGCCCAGGAAGTCACCGGCAAACTCCGGGCGGCCATCAGCTCGGGGCTGTGGCCCATCGACGGGCGCATCCCGTCCGAACAGGCCCTGATGCAGGAACTCGGGGTATCCCGCGGAACCTTGCGGGAGGCCATCAAGTCCCTAGCCCACGTGGGCATGCTGGACGTTCGCCGTGGCGACGGCACGTTTGTGCGGGCCACCAGCGAGATTGCCGGCGCAACGCAGAAGCTGATCGGCAGGCACGGTGCCCACCATGTCATTGAAGTCAGGCTCGGACTTGATACCCAGGCGGCACACCTGGCAGCAATCCATTCCTCAGCGGAGCAAGTGGACCATATGCGGGCTTTGTTGTCCGCAAGGCGTGACGCCTGGGACAGGCAAGCCCTAGATGAGTGGGTGGCTCGCGACTGGGAGTTTCACCTTGCCGTGGCCCAGGCTTCGGCGAACCCGCTGCTCGCGGAACTGTATGCATCTCTTGGGGATGCCCTCCGCAGCACGCTCGTACCGGATACCAATGGTCTGGGCGCCAACTGTCCGCATGCAGGCCACGAAGACCTTCTGGCGGCCATCGAAGCCAGCGACCCGGACGCCGCGATGGAGACCGTCAGGTCACATCTAAATTCCTGAGGCACCTTGCAATGCCATGAGAAATGCCGCCGTTCCCGCAAAATGCCACCGCTATAGCGGCGGCATTTTGCGGGAACGGCGGCATTTCTGGTTCTGACCGGGAAGTTAGCCAACCACTGAGGCGCCGCGGGAGACGTCAACCATCTCGTCGCGGGAAACAACCTTGATGCGCTCGCGCTGCACGGGGCCGGTCTCCGAGGCTGCTGCACCCAGTGCCTTTTCATGGGCGTCGAGTTCGTTCCAACCCTCCCAGGAGGTGAACTTCACGCCGCGGGAATCCAGCAGTTCGGTGACTGCCTCAATGGCGGGGACAGCCGCGAGGGGCAGTTCCGCACGGTCTGCCAGCAAGTGCGTGATGGTCTCCAGGGCATCGCCCTTGGTGTGGCCAATCAGGCCAACCGGCCCACGCTTGATCCAACCCGTTGCGTAGATGCCGGGCACCTGGGTGCCGTCAACGCCCAGGACACGTCCGCCGTCGTTCGTGACAACGCCGCGCTGGTGGTCAAACTCCACGTCCGGCAGGGCAGAGCCGAAGTAGCCCACGGAGCGGTAGACGGCCTGGACCGGGTAGTCGAGGAACTCGCCGGTGCCGCGGGCGTTGCCCGTGCCGTCGAGCTCGGTGCGCTCAAACTTGATGCCGGAAACCTTGCCATCCGTACCGGTGATCTCCACCGGGCTGTGCAGGAAGTGCAGGTGCAGGCGGCGTGAGGCACCCGTGGCGGGGTCGGCGGCGTCGTCGTCCTGCTCCACGAGCCAGTTGGTCAGCGTGCCCACCATGGTCTTGATCTGGTTGTTGCTCTTGACCGCGGCATCGGAAGCCTCGTCAAAGTCGAAGTCCTCCTCGTACAGGACAATGTCCACGTCGCGGGAGTGACTGAGTTCGCGCAGCTCCAGCGGGGTGAACTTCACCTGGGCCGGGCCGCGGCGGCCGAAGATGTGCACGTCGGTGACGGGCGATTCCTTCAGGCCGGCATATACGTTGTCCGGGATTTCGGTGACGAGCAGGTCATCGGCGTGCTTGGACAGCACGCGGGCAACATCCAAAGCCACATTGCCGTTGCCAATGACCGCAATTTCCTTGGCGTTCAAGGGCCATTCGCGGGAAACGTCCGGGTGACCGTCGTACCAGGACACAAAGTCGGCACCGCCGTAGGAGCCGTCCAGCTCGATCCCGGGGATGTTCAGGTCCGCATCCTTGATGGCGCCGGTGGCGAAGATGACAGCGTCGTAGTGGGTCTGGAGGTCTTCCAGCGACAGGTCCGTGCCGTATTCAACGTTGCCGAAGAAGCGGATGTCGCCGCGGTCCAGGACCTTGTGGAGCGCGTTGACAATGCCCTTGATACGCGGGTGGTCGGGTGCCACGCCGTAGCGGATCAGGCCGTAGGGTGCCGGGTAGCGGTCAAAAAGGTCAATGCTGACGACCAAACCATCGCGCACTTCGGCGCTCTTGGTAATCATGTCCGCCGCATAGACGCCGGCCGGGCCGGAGCCGATGACGGCGATGCGCAGCGGGCGCTCTTCGGTGCCGGGCGCTGCTGAAGTGTTTGATGACACGGCTGTGCTCATTTCTATATGTATCAAAGGGCTTATGGATAAGTCTAAGAGAGAGTTCTGATAGTTTCCCGCGTGCCGTAGTAGGCGGTGGCGAGTTCGGCCGGTGCCAGCGGGCTGACACGCACCACATCGCCGACGACGACGACGGCCGGGTTGCGGACCTTGCCCGCCTGGGCGAGGGCCACGATGGTGCCCAGGGTGCCGATGGTGACGCGCTGATCCTTGGCGAACCCGTTCTCGATGATGGCCACCGGGCAGTCCTTGTCCCGGCCGGCAGCTTCGAGGATGGGCATGGACCGGTTGAGTGTGCCAACGCCCATGAGCAGCACCACTGTGTGGTCGCTTCCGCGGGGGACGTTTTCGAGTTCCTCGTGCCCGCTGATCATGGTGAAGGCCTTGGCTAGGCCGCGGTGTGTGACGGGGATGCCGGCGGCTGCCGGAACACTGACAGCGCTGGTGACGCCGGGGACTACTTCCACGTCCACACCATTTTCGCGGCAGGCAATGGCTTCCTCCCCGCCGCGACCCAGCACGTAGGGGTCACCGCCTTTGAGCCGGACAACCCGGTTTCCCTTCTTGGCCTCGCGGACAAGGATGGCGTTAATTTCGGTCTGTGGCACGGGATGGTGGCCCGGAGTCTTGCCCACCTCGATGATGGTGACGTCCCCGCCGAGGGTTTCCAGCAGGCCGCGCGGGCCGAGCCGGTCGGCCACCACGACGTCGGCCTCGGCCAGCAGCCGGCGGCCGCGAACAGTGATGAGGTCTTCGGCACCCGGTCCGCCACCCACCAGGGCAACCGATCCGATCCGGGGGGTACCACCCGGAGCCGGCCCGTTTCCGGTGCCACGGTAGCGGCGCAGCGGCAGGTCACCGCTTTCCAGGGCAGCCGCGATGGCGTTGCGGATGGCCACGGCACGCAGGGGGTCTCCCCCGGCGTTGACTGCCACCTTGATGTCCTGGACCGTGGCAACTGCCGGGGTCCAGGCCGCTGAATCCTGTGCGTTGGAGTGGTTAACACACCACACCCGGTTGGCTTCGGCATCGCCAGCCACTTGGGCGTCGACGGCCACGTTGTTGGTGGCTGTCACCGCATACCAGGCGTTGGCCATGTCGGCGCTTTCATATCCGCGGGGGTGCCACGTGATCAGGCTGGCATCGGCCAACTGCTGGGCCGGAGCGCTGAGAACGGGAGCCACCAGCGTGACTTGGGCTCCGGCGTCGAGCAATGCCTTGGCACGCCGGGCAGCCACTGTGCCGCCGCCCACCACAAGGACGGGGCGGCCCAGGAGCCGGAGCGAGGTTGGGTAAAGATCCACAATTGCCATGAAATGACCTTAGAGAAGTGCAATATTTGGACACAAGGGGCGCGTTACACCCGTTAACGTGGCGTCACGTGAGGACACAATCAAACCGCATCAGCGGGTGCTGCCGGCGAGCAGGCCGCGTCCGCGCAGGAGCCGCTTTTCCACCGGGGCAAAGACCACAAGTTCCACCAGGATGCCCACGAACAAGATGATGAGGATTGCGGACATCACAATGCCCATGTCCGCCAGCTGGCGTCCCTGCTCCAGCAGTGAGCCCAGGCCGAAGCCGAGCGTTCCGCCCATCGCGATGATTTCGGCGGCCATCAGGGAGCGCCAGGAGAAGGCCCAGCCCTGCTTGAGCCCGCCCACGTAGCCGGGCAGCGCTGCCGGGAGCACCACATGGACGGCCATTTCCCAGCGGGAGGCGCCAAGGATGGTGCCCATGCGGCGGTACTGCGGCGGGATCTGGTCCACGCCGGCAATGAGGCCGTTGATGATGGAGGGGATGGCGCCCATGAACATGACGAAGTAGACGGTGGCGTCCGTGAGCCCGAACCAGATGATGGCGGCGGGTACCCAGGCCACGGACGGCAGCACTTGGAGCCCGGATATCAGCGGCCCAAAGGCGCGGCGGAGCACCCTCACCTGGGAGAGCAGCAGACCGATAGGGGTGGCCACCACAATGCTGATGGCGAAGCCCATAATGCCGCGTTGCAGGGACGTCCAGACGGCTTGTTGGGCCGTGCCGTCATGCCACAAACCACCGAGCGAGCCCAGCACGTCGAGCGGACCGGGGACTAGGTCGCGCCGGCGCAGGCCCAGCGAGACGTAGAACTGCCAGGCGAGCAGCACCACAATAAAGGCCGCTAGCGGGAGCAGCACCCGGGAGACGTCAAAGCTGCGGCGTTCCAGTGATTCGGACTGCAGCGAGTCCAGGCCGGCTTCCAGTGACCGCATTTCTTCGGCACTTCCGCTTTTGATCAGCGGTGAGGTTACTGTCTCAGGCATGCTTGCGGATCTCCTCGCGCAATCGGGTGGTGATGTCCTGCGTCAGAACTCCAGCGGCGCCGGCATCTGTCCGGTGCTCCTCGGAGACCTGCCATTCCGCCACAACGCGCCCCGGCCGTGAGGACAGGAGCAGGACGCGCTGGCCCAGCCGTACGGCCTCGCGCACATTGTGGGTGACAAAAATAATGGTGCGGCCCGTTTCCTTCCAGATGCGTTCCAGCTCGTTGTGCAGCAGGTCGCGGGTGATGGCATCGAGGGCCGCAAAGGGCTCATCCATGAGCAGCAGCGGCTTGTCCTGCGCCAGCGATCTGGCCAGGGCCACGCGCTGGCGCATGCCGCCGGAGAGTTCGTGTGGGCGTTTGTTGACCGAATGCCCCAAATTCACCAGGTCCAGCAGCTCCCCGGCACGAACCTTGCGTTCGGCCTTGCCCACGCCACGCAGTTTCAACGCCAGCTCCACATTGCCCTGCGCCGTGAGCCACGGGAACAGTGCCGAGTCCTGGAACATGAAGGCGGCGCCGTCCTCCGGGACCTCCAGGGCCCCGGAGCTGGGCACGTCCAGGCCGGAAATGATGTTCAGCAGCGTGGATTTTCCGCAGCCGGAGGCTCCGAGCAATGCCACAAACTCCCCCTGGTAGACGGTGGCGCTGACGTCATCCAGCACTGGTGCGCCGTCCCCGAATCGCTTGCCCAAATTCTCCAGTACGACGGCGGGTGCCCGCCCTTGCTGGATCGCGGCACCATCGCCCGTTGTTGCCGCGGTGGGGGCCGGTGTCAGTAGTTCGGTCATTGCGTACCCAATCCTGCCGCCGTGACGGGTTGTTCGCCGGCAGCTTTTAGTACCTTATTTAGCAGTGTCAGTTCAAAGAGCCCGTCCAGCTGGGCTGGCTTGGAGACGCCCACGCCGACACCGTGCTCCAGCAGTGTGGGGAACGTGCCAGCTAATGGGTCAGCGGTAAATTTCAGTTCCGTCAAGGCCCGGGCAATGACAGCAGCTTCCAAAGGCTGGCCAATCGCTGTGACCAGGGCCTGGTTGATGGCCGCCCCGGCCTTGTCCGGGTTCTCGTTGAGCCATTGCACCGAGGCAACGTGCCCGTTCAAGAGCGCCTCAACGGTTTGCGGGTGCTTATCTAGGAAGCTCTTGTTGACGGCCAGGACGGTGGTGCTGAACTCGCCCTTGTCCCAAAGATCCGCCTCATTGACCAACACTCTTGCCCCGGCTTGGAGTACCAGCCGTGAGGTCCACGGCTCGGCCACCCAGGCGCCGTCGATCTTCCCATCCTGGAACAGGCGAAGGGTTTGGGCGTTGGTGGTGGGGTTGATGGTGACATCGCCACCGCCGCTTGCATTAGTCTTCAAGCCCCTGTCCGCAAGCCACTTCCGCAAGGCAACATCCTGCGTGCCTCCCAGCTGTGGGGTGGCGATGGTTTTCCCGCGAAGCTGTTCGGCGCTGGTGATGCCGGGCCGCACCACAAACTGGGCACCGCCGGAGGCCGCACCGGCAATGATGCGGATAGAATCGCCACCGCTTTGCACAAAAGAGTTCAGGGCCGGGTTGGGGCCAAGATAGGCCGCATCGATGGCACCGGCGTTGAGGGCTTCAACGGTGGCTGGCCCAGTGGTGAACACCTGGGTCTGCAAAGTGGTTTCGCCGAGATTTTCCGCGAAGATCCGCTTTTCAACCCCTGCCAGTGCCGGGCCGTGCGTGATGTTGCCAAAGTAGCCAAGCTTGAGCGCGGCGGCGGGGGCGGCTTGGGACTGCGCAGTGCCGTTGCCCTTTGCGTTGGAAGAAGCCACGGCGGCCCCCGTGCCAATCAGGGCGATAAGGGCAGCAATGGCAATGACTTCCAGGCCGCGCCACCTGCGCTTGGGCTTTTGGCCGGCCACAATGCGGATGGTTTTCAGCGCAGGGTGTCCTGGTGCTTGCGGCGCCTGCTCCGGGTGGGCGGGGGTTCCCCTTGTACTCATAACTAAACGGTAGAGAATGCGTGGACGCCGGTTCAATGAAGCTGACACCCGGGGTCACGGTAGTTCATGTGGCGTCACATAGAGTGACGCCACATGAACCGCCCCGCTGGCTACTCGCTGCCTAATCCCGCGGCCGAAACAGGGCTCTGCCCCGCCTTGGCCAGGGCCTTGTTCAATTCACGCAGATCGAAGATGCCGGAGAGGTCTGCCTGTTTGCCCACCCCAGCAGTGACCCCGTGTTCCAGCAGTTTGGGGAACGTTGCGGCGAGGGGATCTGCCGAGAACGTCAGATTGGCCAGAGACCTGTCAATGACCTTGGCGGGCAATTCCTTTCCAGCCGCCGTGAGCAGGGCCTTGTTCACGGCATCGGCTTCCTTGCCCTTGTGCGCGTTGAGCCAGTCGATTGACTCCACGTGCCCGGCCAGGAGCGCTTCAACAGTTTGGGGATGCTGTTCAAGGAAGGACTTGTTGACCACCAGAATGGTGGTGCTGAACTTGCCACCGTCCCACAGGTCAGCCTCGTTGACCAGAACCTTGGCCCCGGCCTCGAGCACCAAACGGGAGGCCCACGGCTCGGGCAGCCAGGCGCCGTCGAGCTTTCCATCCTTGAAAAGTTTCAAGGTGCCAGCATTGTCGGTGGGATTGATGGTGACATCCCCGCCCCCATTGGGTGTGGTGGCAAAGCCTTGTTCGGACAGCCATGAGCGCAGCGCCACGTCCTGAGTGCCGCCCAGTTGCGGTGTGGCCAGGACCTTGCCCTTGAGCTGAGCGGCCGAGGTGATTTCCGGTTTCACCACGAGCTGGGCACCGCCGCTGGTGGCGCCGGCGATGATGCGGATGGATTCACCCCCACTTTTCACAAACGAGTTGATGGCCGGGTTGGGGCCGAGGTAGGCGGCGTCGATGGCCCCGGCATTGAGCGCCTCAATCGCTGAAGGTCCGGCATTGAATACCTGGGTGGAGAGTTGTGTGGCGCCTAAATTCTTGGCAAAGATGCCCTCGCTGACACCAATCAGGGCCGGAGCGTGGGTGACGTTGGGGAAGTAGCCCAGTTTGAGGGCGGCGGCAGGGGTGCCGGCCACAACAGGCACACTGGAATCCTTGTTGTTCGCGGCAACCGTGGCCACCGCGGCCCCGGCACCAATCAGGGCCACCAGGGCGGCGATGGCCACGATTTCAATGCCGCGGATCTTGCGCCGGGTTTTGGCACCGGCCACTATGCGGGTGGTTTTTACTTCGTTGGATTCGGGAGTTTTTTCAGACATGGGAAATCCTCTGTGGGTGATCAAGTGATGGGCACTGGGCGGGGCGGAGCGGGCAACATCGCGGCATCAACCACCCATTCCGGGTCGGCCTGCGGCGGGTGCCCACACGGCTGGCCATCAACGACCGGGCGTGGAGCCGGCCTGTTCCGGCAGGGGCGAATTTCATCATGGGTCAACGGTAAGGATTCCGCCGCTGCCAACTCAACAGCACTGACGCACTGGTTCACGCAAATTCATGCCGCGTCACAAAAGCGGCGCCGCCCCCTTGTTGCCTGCAGGGACGGAAGATGTGCCACGCCCCTTCTTTCTGGCAACCCTGCCCGCGAACCAGAGGCCAAGCCCTGCAGCAATCGTGAACAGTCCGGCGGCGGCCATGGCCCAGCCACCTGTGGCAATGCCCCAGACGGTCAGTGCGGCGCCGCCCGCGATGCTGAACCAGCTGCCGTAGTTTTTGGCAAAACTCAGTGGCAGGCGCCCGGACATGGACCCCAAAAAGTAAAACCCCGCGGTTCCCAATGCCAGGGCGCACCAGCCCATCCACTGCCAAAGTCCCCCCTGGTTGGTCTCACCCAAAACCAATGACACGAAGCCAAGCCCAAACACCACACCAACCACGCCGGCCTTCCAGCCTCCCATGACCATGGCGGCGGCCGTGGCGGCGAGAAACACCGAGGCAAGGAACAACGCCACAATAACCATGCCGAAGTTGTCTACGAGCTCATCCCCGTACCCGGGGGTCAACATGAGCAGCGGCGACAGCCCCAACAGCACAATGCCAAGCCCCAGGGCGCCCAATGGCACGCTGAGCCCTGCGGCAAGCAGCACCTCCGTACGGTTTTCCCCTCTGATCCAGTCGCCGGATTCGTCAACCCAAATTTGGGAGACCGTGGCCCAGAGCGCCATGAACCCCAGGGGTGTGAACAAGCCTGCCATGAGCAGCCCGACGGACACATCCTCCATCCTGATGTTGTCCGGCTCCCCCGGAAGCGGAACACCCGCGAAGCCAAGAATGGCCCCGAGGACGCCGACCACCAGAATCGCCATGGCGCCCCACTTGATAGCCTTCAGTGTGGAGGCTGCCGAGCCGCGGCGGTGTTGCACCGGAGCGCTCGTGCCGCCTTTTTTGCTGCCCTTTTTGCCCTTTTTGCCCGTCAAAACGTCCCCAATTTTATTGTGTTTCCAGCCGCCGGTGCAGACTACTGCCGCGCCCTGTCGGAGTGGAGCTTGCGCAGCCGGGAGCGCAGCTTGCCTTCGCGGTTGGTGTCGCTGCCCACCGACTTGGTGGCGGCCACATGGGACTCCCCCAGAGATTGCAAAAGCAGGTCATCCGCCACCCGGACCTGGCCGGGAGGGAACCTGTAGCCCATAAGCTTGGCCACCTCGTCCGGGTCCACGGAGGCCAACCATTCCTCGGCCGCGCTGACGGTTGCGATGCCGTTGGCGGCAAGAACATTGACCATCCAGTCGTACTGGTTCGCCTTGCTGCTGCGGTAACCCGGGAATGCCCGGGTCAGCACACCCTGAAGGGACCCGGCGTCGAGCAGTTGGGACTGTTCTGGGGCTTCAAGGGCGCCCTCCGCCTGCAGGCGCTTGAGGATGCTGTTGATGTTCACGAACTGCTGGTCGGCGAGCTCGATCAAGGTGGAGGCCATGGTGAACGCACGGCTGATCTCCGCATTGGCGCCGCTGGAGCCCTTGAAGCGGATGTCGTGTTCAAACTCGGCCCACGCGTGCTGGAGCACAGTGCGGATCTGCACTTCGAAGCGCTGGCCCGGATACTCGGCGCAGGCCGTGGGCGGGTTGTCCGCGGGGACCTCCAGGGTCAGATGCCGCCCGGCGTAGCCAATGCCGCCGTTCTTGCGCATCATGGCTGTCTTGTCCTCGTCGTCGTGGCAGATGAACTGACTGGTGAGGGCAATGGCCACGGCGTCAATGTCAGATTCCACAAACAAGATGACCCGCACGCCGATCAAGTCGTCGAGTTTTTCCAGCCCGCCCGGGTACTTCAGCCCGCCCGCCTTGTCCCGGCGGGACAGCTTCTCGGTGGCCGAATCGGCGGACTTGACCCTGAACTGCACGTCGTGGTGGTTCAATCCGTCGTCGTGAAGCCTGCCCACAATGGTGTTGCGAATGGCCTGAGCCGCGTTCAGCAACGTTTGTTCGCGGAATCGCCGGTGATCCTCGCGCAATTCCGTGTCCTTCACCGCCTGAATTTCAATGACGCGCCCCCTTGCCACAGCAAAAACCTGAAACTCCGTGACCGGAACGCAATGCCGGTCTTTCTCAAATTCTCTCACCTCTGCTGAGCTTGTCCAGCACCGTTTTTCTGTGTACTCGGCGCAATCCCCACGGGCTGTCAGGCGCCGTCGACCTGCCCCGCCATGAACGCCTCCGGCCCCTGCTCCACTGCCTTCGGGTCCATCCACAGGATGCTGAACCAGTTGCCGTCCGGGTCCTCAAAATCGCGGGAGTACATGAAACCCATGTCCTGGCCTGTTCGGGGCTCGGTGCCACCGGCGGCAAGGGCCTTCTCAAGCAGCGCGTCCACCTCTTCACGACTGTCCCGGCTCAGGGCTGTCTGGACCTGGAGCTGCTTGGCGGGATCCATGATGGGCTTGTCGGTGAACGTGGCGAAGAAGTCGTACGTCAGCATCATGAGGTAGATGTTCTCGTCAATGACAACGCAGGCGGCGTTCTCGTCGGTGAAGTAGGGCTCAATCTTCCAGCCGAGCCCTTGGAAGAATTCCTTTGAGCGGTCCAGATCGCGGGTAGGTAGGTTGACGAATACTTGTGTTGGCATGACTTCTCCCTCAACAAGGCCATCTCGGCCCAACAATGGTGCGGATAGTTTCATGCTTCCGAAGCATTGTTGCGGTGTCAATGGACTTTCGGACGAAAAATGCCGCCGGTCCCGCAAAATGCCGACGGTATAGCGGCGGCAAAATGCGGGAACGGCGGCAATCTTCGTGAACGCGCCGCTAGATCACGTAGCGCTCGTCCTCATGATCGCCCGGGTGGTCCTTGACCAGGCCAGCCGCGAGCGTGTTGCCGTCCTGCGGATCGATCACCAGGAACGCACCGGTGCGGCGGTGGCGGGCGTAGGATTCCACCGGCAGCGGCGATGACAGGCGGATCTGGGCAGCCCCAATGTCGTTGAGCTCCAGCCCTGAGGCAGCTTCCAGCTCGAAGGAGTCAAGGTTCAGCTTGCCTGTCACGGCACGGACCAGGCCCTGGACAGTCTTACTGCCGTGTTTGATGAGGACCTTTGATCCCTCACGCAGCGGCTTGGTGGACAGCCAGCACAGCTCGGCATAGACGTCCTGGCTGACCTCGCCAAAGGTGCCTGTGGCGGCAATGACGTCGCCCCGGGCAATGTCGATCTCTTCGCTCAACCGCAGTGACACCGATTGAGGCGCAACGGCGCGGTCAAGAGACGCGCCGGCAAAGTCAATGCCCACCACCGTGGCCGTACGACCAGCCGGGAGCACGGTGATCTGCTCCCCCACAGATACCGCTCCCGAGGCAACTTGACCCGCATAGGCGCGGTAATCGCGGAAGGAGGCGCCGGCGTCGTCCGCCAAGGCCAGCTCGGGAGCAAGCGCACCCTGCGGGCGGATGACCAGCTGCACGGGGAAGCGGAAGGGTTCCAGCCCACGCTCCAGCTCGTCCGTGGTGGGCAGCGTTTCCAGGATGTCCAGCAGGCTGGGGCCCGTGTACCAGGGTGTGTGGGCCGAGCGGTCCACCACGTTGTCGCCTTCCAGTGCGGAGACGGGAACCACGACGACGTCGCTCAAGCCAATCTCGCCGGCCACGGACTGCAAGTCAGCCTCGATGGTGCGGAACACGTCCTCGCTGAAATCGACAAGGTCAATCTTGTTCACGGCCACCAGCACGTTGGGAACGCGCAGCAGCTTCAGCACGGAGAGGTGGCGC
Source organism: Arthrobacter sp. HLT1-20 (assembly GCF_054510895.1). NCBI lineage: Bacteria > Bacillati > Actinomycetota > Actinomycetes > Micrococcales > Micrococcaceae > Arthrobacter > Arthrobacter sp. HLT1-20. The sequence continues at coordinate 15,805 of NZ_JBTNDR010000026.1, forward strand.
CGGGTCTGCTCCAGGACACCCTTGCGGGCATCGATCAGGACGACGACGGCATCCGCCGTGGACGCGCCCGTCACCGTGTTCTTGGTGTACTGCACGTGCCCGGGGCAGTCCGCCAGGATGAAGCTGCGGCGGTCGGTGGCGAAGTAGCGGTACGCCACGTCAATGGTGATCCCCTGCTCGCGCTCGGCACGCAGGCCGTCCGTCAGCAGTGCCAGGTCGATCTTCTGGGTGCTGCCATTCTCGCCGCCAAAGCCGCGGTCCGCCGAGGTGCGGGTGACCGCGTCCAGCGTGTCAGCCAGGATGGCCTTGGAATCGTGCAGCAGGCGACCCACCAGGGTTGACTTGCCGTCATCCACGGAGCCAGCCGTGGCGAAGCGGAACAGGGTCCCCACCGGCTCCCTAACCTCGCTTCGTTCGGCCAGGGAACCCTGCCGGCGTGGGCCCAAATTTTCGTTGGTTTCAGTAACAGTGCTCATTAGAAGTAGCCGTCTTTCTTGCGGTCTTCCATGGCTGCCTCGGAGATGCGGTCATCTGCCCGGGTGGCGCCACGTTCTGTCAGGGTGGAGGCGGCAACTTCGCGTACTACGTCGTGGACGGTTGTTGCGCTGGAGGCCACGGCGCCCGTGCAGGACATGTCTCCCACGGTCCTGTAGCGGACCTGCTTGATGACAACTTCCTCATCGGGGCGAGGTTCGGACACCGGGCCCACGGCACGCCACATGCCGTCGCGCTCATAGACTTCACGGTCGTGGGCGTAGTACAGGCCCGGCAGCTCAATGTTCTCGCGGGCAATGTAGCGCCAGATGTCCAGCTCGGTCCAGTTGCTGATGGGGAACGCCCGCACGTGTTGGCCCACCGTGTGGCGGCCGTTGTACAGGTTCCACAGTTCGGGGCGCTGGTTGCGCGGATCCCACTGGCCAAACTCGTCACGCAGGGACAGGATGCGCTCCTTGGCGCGGGCCTTGTCCTCATCGCGGCGGCCGCCACCAAAGACGGCGTCGAACTTGTTCTTGGAAATGGCATCCAGCAGCGGCACCGTCTGCAGCGGGTTGCGGGTGCCGTCGGCACGCTCGGCCAGCTCGCCGGAATCGATGAACTCTTGAACGGAACCCACCTCAAGGCGCAGGCCCAGACGCTCTACAGTCCTGTCGCGGAAGTCAATGACCTCGGGGAAGTTGTGGCCCGTGTCCACGTGCAGCACGGGGAACGGGACCTTGCCCGGCCAGAACGCCTTCGTGGCCAGGTGCAGCATGACCACGGAGTCCTTGCCGCCGGAGAACAGCAGCGCCGGGCGCTCAAACTCGGCCACCACTTCACGGATGATGTGGATGGCCTCGGATTCGAGCAGGTCCAAGGAGTTCAGCTCGGCAATCTCGAGCGGGGTTTCAATAATTTGGGTGCTCATACGTGTAGTCCGCATTCTGTCTTGGAGGTTCCGGCCCAGCGTCCGGACCTGGGGTCGGCGCCGGGGGCCACTTTCTTGGTGCAGGGTGCGCAGCCGATGGACGGGTAGCCCTGGCTGAGCAGGGGGTTCACCGGCAAAAGGTTGTCATCCGAGTAGCTGATGAGCTCCTCATACGTCCAGGTAGCAACGGGATTGACCTTGACCAGGCCGTTCTTTTCATCCCACACCACCAGCGGTGTGTCGGTTCGGGTGGGTGCCTCGTCGCGACGCACACCCGTAAACCACAGCTCGTAGCCACTCAGTGAACGGCTCAGCGGTTCAACTTTCCGCAAGGCGCAGCACTGGGCTGGATCGCGGGCAAAAAGGTCCTTGCCCAGCAGCGAATCCTGCTCGGCTACCGTGTTCAACGGCAGCACGTCCACCACGTTGACCCGCAGGTTCTCCGCCACCTCGTTGCGTGTGGCGTAGGTTTCGGGGAAGTGGTAGCCCGTGTCCAAGAACAGCACGTCGACGCCGGGCAGCTGGTCGGCGACGAGGGCCGGCAGCACGGCGTCTGCCATGGAACAGGCGACGGCGGCCGCCCCGGTTTCGAAGTTGCGCGACACCCAGGCGATGACGTCCTGTGCCGACGCGTCCCACGGCAGTTCGGCGGCGCCGGCCTCGGCGATGGCCTTCAGCTCGTCGTGGCTGCGAAGCGTGGAAATTGTCATTTCAGCAGCTCCTCATCGGCGCGGTGGGCGAACTCGGCGAACGTCTCACCCTCGGTGCGGGCGCCAACATACTGGCGCACCACGCGTTCCACGTAGTCGGGCAGCTCGGCGGCGGTGACCTTCAGGCCGCGGATGGTGCGGCCCAGGCCTGCCTCAACACGGTTGTCGGTGGCCAGCCCGCCACCCAAGTGGACCTGGAAGCCGGGGGCTGTGCCGCCGTCGTCCGTGGGAAGCATCATGCCCTTCAGGCCGATGTCCGCCGTCTGAATGCGGGCGCAGGAGTTGGGGCAGCCGTTGATATTCAGGGCGATCGGCTGGGTCAGAACCTTGCTGTCCACCAGATCGGCCAGGCGTGTTTCCAAGGCACTGATGGCCGTGGCCGCCGTGTCCTTGGTGTTCACGATGGCCAGCTTGCAGTACTCGATGCCGGTGCAGGCGATGGTGGAGCGGCGGAACAGGGACGGGCGGGCGGACAGGCCCAGGCCGTCCAGCACGGCGATGAGCGGTTCCACCTGCTCCTTGGGCACGTCGAGGATGACGAGCTTCTGGTGCGGGGTGGTGCGCAGGCGGAACGAGCCGTGGGCTTCCAGGGCATCAGCCACGGCCGTCAAGATAGTGCCGGACACCCGGCCCACGGTGGGGGCGACGCCAATGAAGAACTTGCCGTCCTTTTGCTCGTGGACACCAATGTGGTCCCCGGGGGATGTGGGCTTGGGGGCGGGCTCGCCGTCGGGCAGCTTGTGGCCCAGGTACTCGTCCTCCAGGATTTGGCGGAACTTAGCCGGGCCCCAGTCCGCCAGCAGGAACTTCAGGCGGGCCTTGGTGCGCATGCGGCGGTAGCCGTAGTCGCGGAAGATGCTGGTGACGCCCAGCCACACCTCGGCGGCAACCTCGGGGCTGACGAACACGCCGAGACGCTCAGCCAGGCGCGGGTTGGTGGACAACCCGCCACCCACCCAGAGATCGTAGCCGGTACCCAGTTCAGGGTGAATGACACCCACCAGGGCAAAGTCGTTGATCTCATGCACCACGTCCTGCGATGGGTGGCCCGTGATGGCTGTCTTGAACTTGCGGGGCAGGTTGGCCAGTTCCGGATCACCGATGAAACGGGCGCTGACCTCCTTGATCAACGGGGTGGGATCGATGATCTCATCCTTGGCAATGCCGGCCACGGGCGATCCGAGGATCACGCGGGGCACGTCGCCGCACGCCTCTGTGGTGGACAGGCCTGCCGCCTCGAGCCGGTTCCAAATCTCCGGCACGTCCTCAACGCGCACCCAGTGCAGCTGGACGTTCTGGCGGTCCGTGAGGTCGGCCGTGTCGCGGCCAAAGTCGGTGGAAATCTGCCCGATGACGCGCAGCTGCTCGGTGGTCAGGGCGCCGCCGTCAATACGGACGCGGAGCATGAAGTACTTGTCTTCCAGCTCGTGGGGTTCCAGGGTGGCGGTCTTGCCGCCATCGATCCCCTGCTTCCGCTGGGTGTACAGCCCCCACCAGCGGAAACGGCCGTGCAGATCGGTCTTTTCGATGCTGTCGAAGCCGCCGGCGGCATAGATGGTCTCGATCCGCTCACGGACGCTCAGCCCGCCGTCTTCCTGCTTCCAGACCTCGTTGGCGTTCAACGGCGCCGTGCCGTCCACCTTCCACTGGCCGTGCGGTTTCGCCGCAGGCCGGGCCCGAACGGGACGTGCCGGCGCTGTTTCGGATGCGGAGGGCGCCTGGGCGGTCGCTCCGGCTAGAGCTGTCTGTGTCATAGAACGAGCGTAGGGTGCCGTGGCGTGCCCACCAATCACGAATGAAATGCTGCTTCACCTTGGGCAACATTTCGTCATACGCCCCATTTCTGCCTCACTTGTGCTTGCCCTTCGCCGCATTTAAAGAAGTACGACGCCGGTCCCGCCCGCCTTGGGTGGGACCGGCGTCGTGCCTAGGTCAGCAGATTTGGGTCAGCTATTTTTTCGCAGCCAGGGCAGCGGCGGCAAAGTCGGTGAACGAACCGTCTTTCCACCGCACACCGTCCATGAACACCGTGGGGGTGCCCTGCACACCGTGAGTGGAGGCCAATCCGGTGGCAAAAGCAACGTAGGGCCTGAACGTCTTGTTGTCCATGCACTCGGCAATGTCGGACGCCCCGGCCTCCTTGGCCATGGCTCCCAGCGCCGTGTTGTCGAGGCCTTCACTGTTCTCGGCTGGCTGGTTAGCGAACAGCGAATCCAAGAACTTCTTGTAGTTCTGCGGGGATTCGCCGGCCACACACGCGGCTGCTGCTGCCGAGCGCGAGGAGTAGTTGGTGCCCGTGGAGAACCTGTCCAAGTAGGCAATGGGACGGTATTCCACGGTGATCTTGCCCTGCTCCTGCAACGCCTGGATTACCGGACCTTGGGTTTGCTCAAATGCTGCGCAATGCGGGCACATGAAATCGATGAACACCACCATTTGCACGGGTTCGCCGTTGGCTGATGCCGCAATGCCAATCTCTCCCGGGTCCAACGCCTGCCCGCCCTGCTCGGGCACCTGGGTGAGGTCCACACTGGGGTCGGTGGTGGTAGGCGGTACCAGGGCGCCGCCCTTGCCAAAGGTGATGCCGCCGAATGCGTTGGCATTGGCCGGGACCTTGCCCGTGCTGGCCACGCCACCCTTTTGGCTGGATCCGTCCGGGCTACCCGCGGCACTATCACCCGAAACACCGATCAGGAAGAGCGATGCGAACAGTGCAACCGCCCACACAACGGTGGCCAGGGTCATGACGTAACCAATGACGAGTCCGGCGATGGCCAGCCCCTTCCCGTCCTCCCCCGTTCGCTTGATCTGACTCAAGGCCACGTGCCCCGTAACAATTCCGGCCAGGCCCACAAAGAAGGAGGAGACCAGGGAAACAATGGCCAGGGTGTTGGTGCCGCGCTTACCTCCGGAGACGTACATGGGAGGGTACGGCGGCTGGCCATACGGCGGCTGTGATTGGCCATAGGGCTGTTGCTGGAACTGCGGCTGCTGATACTGCTGCTGTCCGGCGGGAGGCTGGCCGTACTGCGGCTGTTGGGGCGGCTGCGCGGGGGGCTGGCCGTACTGGGGCGGCTGCCATCCCGGCGGAATTTGCGGATCTTGCGGACCTTGCACCGGGTTTTCCCCCACGATTTTGCCTTTCGCTAGCTGAACTTCCCTCCCATCATCCCAGCGACAGCCCGGACTGCGGCCTTTGCCGCACCGTGGTCGGGCACTTTCCCGGCCGCTGGCGGGCACCAAGGCAGCTAGTCTTCGGTGCCCCGGCCCTGTGCGGCAAGGGCAGAGTCAAAGTGCTCCAAGGCAAGTTGGGCCAGCAGATCTGCGGGCAGTAGCGGATCGGTCACCAGATCAGCCCCGGCCTGGGACAGCTGATCGTGGAAGTATCCTGGTGCCAGCAAGTAAGAGGCAATGACCACCCCGGCGGCTCCTGCGGCCCGCAGTTGCGCCACTGCCTCTGGCACCGAGGGACGGGCGCTGGCACCATAGGCCGCCACAATGCGTTGTGGGCGCAGAACCGCCAAATCAGCAGCCAACACCTCAATTTGTTCGGCCGCTTCAGGCCTCGACGAGCCAGCAGCGGCCAGTACAATTCCCCAGTCCGCGGGCAAGTCGCCAAGACGCTTGTGCAACAATCCGGCCAGGCGCGGATCCGGCCCCAACGGCTTGGCGGCAAGGGACCCTGGACGGCTTTCCACTGCTTGGGCAATATCCACCTGCACGTGAAATCCAACGGTCAGCAGCAAGGGCACCACCACCGCCCGCACGCCCGGCGCCAATCCGGCCACCACATCCGGCAACGCAGGCTCCTGGACATCCACGTACGCCTCCAGCACGCTCAGGCCCGGGCGCAGTGCGGCAATTTCTGCCCTGAGTTCATTAATGCGAGCCTGGCCCTGCGCATGGTTGGTGCCGTGGGCGCAGGCAATCATCAGCGTCTCTTGCCCCATGATGGTGTCCTTTCAATGACTGTTTCCAGCCAATGTACGTCAGAAAATGATTGGGTCAATACTGTGTTGCGTCAGGGGTCCCCGGCAGCATCCACAGCCGGCCGGGCCACTGCCTTGTTGCTGATCCCCAGGGCCGAGACAATCCCGCCCGCAACAAAAAGGCCTGCTGTAATCAACATGACGCGCCGGAAGGATTCAACGTCCAGTGCTCCGCCCAACAAAACAGCCGCCAGGGCCACCGCCAAAAGGCCGGCCACCCGCGACACTGCATTGTTGATGGCCGATCCAATGCCGCTTTGTCCCGGGGGTACGGCCCCCAGAATGGCCGCCGTCAAGGGTGCAACGGTCATGGACAGACCCACCGCGAAGACGATTTGGCCGGGCAGGATCTGCCACCAAAAGTTGAAAGGCATGGCCGCCGCCGTCATGAGCAAGTACCCCGCCCCCGCCACCATAGGACCTGCCGCCATGAACCAGCGTGGCCCGTACTTGCCGGCCAGCGTCCCAAACCGCCCCGCCAAAAACAGCGAAATGACGGCGACGGGCATGGCTGCCAAACCGGCCTGAGCGGCGGAGAATCCCGCAACCTCCTGAAGAAACAGCACCACCATCAGTTGCCCCAAGGACAGGGCAGCATAGATGAAAGTGGTGGCTATGTTGCCCATGCCAAAGTTGCGGATCCGGAACAGGCCCAGGGGCATCATGGGGGCGCCCACGCGACTTTCCCACCACAGGAAACCCGCCAGGGCCAGCAGCCCGGCCCCAAAAGGGAGGTAGACAGCGGGATGCCCCCAGCCCAGGCGGCCTTGTTCAATGAGGGCGAACACTGTTCCGGCAAGGCCTGCAGCAGCCAGCACTGCCCCCACAACGTCAACCCGGCGAACCTTCGCTGTGGGGTCGGAGGACGGCATCAAAGGTGTGAAATCCGGCAGCGCCAGCCCCCTTAGCAACCACAGCGTGCCGGCAATGGGCACAACGTTGATGGCAAAGATGAGCCGCCAGCTGGCATAGTCCACCATCAGCCCGCCCACCAGCGGACCGGCCAGGAACGCCGTTCCGGTCCACGCCGTCCAGCTGCCAATGGCTTTGGCCTGGGCCGCCCCGCTGAAGGTGGAGGTAATCAAGGCCAATGAACTTGGCACCAGCAGCGCAGCACCCGCCCCCTGCACGGCGCGGGCCACGATCAGCAGCGTTGCGCTTGGCGCCACGGCACAGGCCAGCGATGCCAGCCCAAAAATGATCAGTCCCGCGCGCAGAATCCGCACCCGCCCAAAAGTGTCGGAGAGCGATCCGGCCATCAAGATCAAGGACCCCAGCGCCAGCAAATACGCATCCACCACCCATTGCTGTGTGGTGATGCCACCACCTAAGTCTTTGGTCACGGCTGGCAGGGCAACGTTGACAATGGCCCCGTCCAGGAACGCCACAAAGGAGGCCAGGATGGCCACCCACAGGACACGCTGCGCGGTGCCTGTCACGGCTTCTTGAAGAACGCGGTTCGGAGCGAGAGTTTCCGGGAATACTCAATGGATCCGTAGCGGAAAAGGTGCACGGCCACCCGCAAGGCAACCACGCCGAAAACGAAAAGTTCGGCAATCACAATGGCCGCGGAGGCGCCGTCGAGCGATCCAAATGCATTGCGGAGCATGGCCGTGATGGGTGCTGTGAAGGGGAAAAACGTGAAGATTTGGACAATGACGGAGCCGGGATCGCTGACCACCATTGTCACAATGTAAAACGGGATGAACATCATGATCATGACGGGGGCAAAGACTGTGCTGGCGTCCTTGGCCGTGGGCATGACGGCGCCGATGCCCACCAGGACACCGGTGAAGAGGATGAAACCGCCAATGAATAGCAGCGCACCCACCAGCATGGGCAGGAATTGGAACTGCAAATTGGAGAGGTCAAAGTCGGGCATGGCCAGCTGATCGTGGAAAAATATGTAGCCAACCGCCATGGGGGATGCAAACACAATGGCCTGCACGGCACCCACCATGAACAGCGAAATCACTTTACCCACCACCAAGGTGGTGGGGTTCAGGGTTGTCAGGATCATCTCGGTGACCCGGTTCTCCTTTTCCTCCAGGGTGGAGGCAAGCATTTGGTTGGCCAGCAAGATGATCACCACATAAAACAGCACCAGGAACATCAGCGGCGGAACCACGGTGTCCAGGCCACCCGACGGCTCGCCATTCTTGAACGTCTGCGACTCAGTGGCGAAATTTCCCTGCACAGCCCGGCTCAGTTCGGCCGAGCCCACTTTCTCCTGGGCCGACAGGACCACCAGCTGTTTGGCCACGGCGTCGTACGTGCCATTCTGGAAAATGCCCTGGTCCATGCCGAAAACCAGTACCGGGTCCGCGACCAGGCTGGCCGGGAAGCTGAAGTAGGCGTTGAGGGCGCCTGCCATGACACGTTCGACGGCGGTGCCCGGGTCTGTCTCCACGCTCCCGCCCATGGCCTTGGCTATGGCCGGGTCAATCAAGGCAGATGCGTCTGTGTAACTGAAATCCAGTGTCTGGGACTTTTGCTCCTCCGTCCTGGACTGGGTGGAGGAGCTGCTGGCGAAGACCAGGGCAAAAACCAGGCCTAACAATATGGGAATGGCAAGGGTAGCCATCCAGAAGCGGCGCTTCTTCACAGTCCTGGTGAATTCAAACTGCACCACTGTGCCCAGGTTATGGCGGGCCATCTCAGTTCGCCTGCCCTGTTGCATGCTGGTTTTGGGCGGCGGATGCGTCACCGTAAACCTGTATGAAAATGTCATCGAGACTGCGTTTGGCGGCCACAAATCCACTGACGGCCAGGCCGGAGGCAACCAGCTCTCTCAACACCTGGGCCTCGTCGGCAGTCTGGGTCAGGGAGAGTTCTGCATAGTTGGTTTCATGCAGGGTGATCTTGTAGTTGGGTGATTCGCCGATGGTGCCGGAGTATTTGAGCTTGATGGTGCGGCCGCCAAATTGGTTTTTCACCTCATCGACGGTGCCGTAGGCCTCGGCGTGGCCGTCCTTGAGCAGGATGATCCTCTCGCACAGGCGCTCCACCTCCTCCATTTGGTGGGTCACCATCATGACGGTGGCGCCGGCGTCCTTGCGTTCCTCAATGATGTCCAGCAGCAACCGCCTGTTGACGGGGTCAAAACCCTTGGTTGGCTCGTCCAGAATCAGCAGTTCCGGTTCATTCATGATGGTGACGCCCAGTTGAATCTTTTGTTGCTCACCGCCGGAAAGCTTGTCCACCCGCAGATCGGCCTTGTCGGCCAGATCCACTCGGTCCAGGTATTGCCGGGAGAATTTCTGGGAATCCTGCTTGCTCAGGCCCTTAAGCCTGCCAAAATACGTCATCACATCCAGCACGGACTCTTTTTTGTACAGGCCGCGCTCCTCCGGCAGATAGCCAAGGCGGGAACCAAAGTCGTCGTTGAAGACCTTGCCGTTGATCTCCAAGGTTCCCGCGGTGGGCCTGTAGATGCCCAGCAAAGCCCGGATCGTCGTCGTCTTTCCACTGCCGTTGCTGCCCAGAAACCCAAACGTTTCCCCTCGCGCAACGTCAAAGGAAAGCCCGTCGATGACTTTCTTCGCACCAAAGTGCATGTGGAAGTCGTGGATATGAATCAGAGGCTCTGCAGCGTTCATTTAGTCAGCGTAGTCACATTTGCGGCCCGTGGCGTTGGTGGCATGATCGCGGGCGCCCCCGGCGGCTTGTCCCGGCTAGAATTGTAGGCAACGCAACCGCCAATTTTTCGGAGATTTGAATGTCTGACATGTTCGTAGAGAAGTTCCGCGGCCTGGTGCCCCTGTACCTTCAGGAGCCGTGGCAGGAGGCTGACGGCATCACCGTGGCGGACCTGGATGACGTCTTTGCGGAATTGAAGATTTCGGTGCCGCTGGCCCTGCGCGAATTCCTGCATGCCTTGGGCAACTGCGAGGAAATCATGGAAGCCTACTACTACTTCTGGGATCCCGAAGAACTGGAGGTCCAGGACGGCTACCTGCTGTTCCTCGAGGATGAGGATGAGGCCTACACGTGGGGCATGCTGGCCGATCAGGCTGACGTTCCTGACCCCATCGTGTGGCGTCGCAACAATGCTACGGGCCAGTGGATCAATGAAGAGGGAACTTTCAGCGAGTTCGTCTTTGACATGCTCGACTGGGTTTTTACCGACTCCGAATAGGCCCTCATCTGCCCTGCCAAAGCTATGGGAATATTCCCTCGCTGGATGTACCGTAGCGATATGGACGCACAGGAGCATTCGCCAGCTTTGATTCCGGACCCGGCCGCCATTGTGGGGCTTGTTGAGAAGTTGGTTGTGGGCATGTGGCCCCGCTCCGACTTCGACCGAAAAGCCTTCTTCCAAGCGCTGGGTTTCACTTCAGGGGCCAAGTGGGATGAGGCCTCCACCGTCTCGGCCACCACGCACTTTGCCCTGCAAACCCCTCTTGAGGGGGAGCTTTTCAGCTCGTGGACGCAGTACAACGGGAAGTTCCTGGGCATCAGCATGCAGCCCTATACCTCCATGACCACCAATGACCCCTCCACCCGTGCGGGTTATGAGGCCATTCGGGCCCAGCTCACGGTGCACTATGGCGAGCCGGCCAATCCGTGGCATGACCCCGTTGTGCCGGCCTGCGTCTGGAACGTCAATGGCCGCCGCGTGGTGATCCGCTTCTTCAACCTGCAGCACAGCGGCATGATGCTCAGCGTGGAGGATGCGGGGCTGGCGGTGGCCGCTGCCGCGGAGGCCAAGCGGTTGAGCGTGCCCACGCATTGGAACAACAGTGAAGAGGCAGTCAGCCCGTTCGTGCTGCCGAGGCTGGGTGGCCGCGTCTAGCCGGCCAACTGACCCGCAGAAAACGCCGAAAATACACGGTTTTACCGAGATTTTCGGCGTTTTCTGCGGGTCAGTTGGCTTTGGCGGGGATCAGACGTCGCGGGAAACCACTGCTTCGGCAAAAGAGGCAAGAGCAGTCTTGACCATGCCCTCGGGCAGGGGTGCCAGTGCGGCAATCGCGTCGGCGGACCACTCGCGGGCAACCACCCACGACTCGGCCGTGACGGGGTGCTCACGCAGTGCGGCAACAGCCTCGGCTAGGGCCTCATCACTGCTCAGGTCGCCGTCAACCAGTGCCAGCACCGACACAGCGGATGCGTCACCGGCAGCGGCCGCCTTGCGCAGCAACAAAACAGGCAGCGTGGGCACTCCTTCACGCAGATCAGTTCCCGGTGACTTCCCGGAAACCTGTTTCAGGCCCGTGACGTCGATGACGTCGTCGGCCAGCTGGAAAGCCACCCCAACTTTTTCGCCGTATTCAAGCAAAACGTCCTGCAGGTCCTCGTCAACACCGGCAAAGATGGCGCCCAACTGGCCGGATGCGGCAACCAGGGAGCCCGTCTTGTCCGCAATGACTGAGAGGTAGTGCTCCACGGGATCTTCGTCCTCGCGCGGTCCAACCGTCTCATGCAGCTGCCCCAGGCACAGCCGCTCAAAGGTGCGGGCCTGGATACCCAGCGCCCGGCCGCCCAGTTCGGAAACCAGGATGGAGGCGCGGGCAAAGATCAAATCGCCCGTGAGGATGGCAACCGTGTTGCCCCAGACCTCATGGGCTGTGGGGGCGCCGCGGCGGAAGGGCGCGGAGTCCATGACGTCATCGTGATAGAGCGTGGCCAGGTGCGTCAGCTCAACAACCACGGCGGCCTGCACCACTTCTTTGCGGCTCGGGTCGCCCAAATGGGCGGCCAGCAGCACCAGCAAGGGGCGGATGCGCTTTCCGCCAGCTTCCACCAGGTGGCGGCTCGTGGCATCGGCCAAGGGATCGGAGTTGGCAATGGCTTCGCGCAGCACCTTCTCCACCTTGGCCATGCTCATGGCGATGGACGGGCCAAGCTCCGGGTCATCAGCGACTGCGGAGAAGCCTGACGGCAATTGCAAACCTGTGGCAATGGCCATGGTGCTGGGGTTGGCGTCCTGCGACTCGGGCAGCCCGTGTCCGGCGTGGGTCCAGCTATGTTTCGCGGAAGTAGTCACTGCTTAACACTAACTATTGGTAGGGATTGTTGCGTGGGCGTGCGGGGAAAGTCTTGATTACTGGTGGCTGGTACCAGCTTCTCCAGTAGATGAATCACTCTATCCTCAAAACCGCGTTCCCCGGCGTCGGTGAGGTTCGCCATCATGCGAACCACAAAACGCATCAGCACGGGGATGGGCATGCCGGTTCGCAGCGCCAGTTTCATAATGGAAGGCTTGCCGATCAATTGGGCAAAGACCCGGCCCAGAGTGAAGTGGCTGCCCCACTGCTCGCGGACATAGTCGCCGTAACCGGACAGGGCATGGTTGGCCGCCAGTGCGGAATTGGTCCCGGCCGCGCGTTGAATGAACTCCGCGGCGAAGCGGGCCGATTCCATGGCGTAGGAAATGCCCTCTCCATTGAAGGGGCTGACCATGCCGCCGGAATCGCCCAGCAGCATCAGGCCGGGTGAGTAGTGCGGAGTCCTGTTGAACCCCATGGGCAGGGCCGCGCCACGGATGGGGCCCACCTGGTTTTCCTCGGTGAAGCCCCATTCGGACGGCATGGCACCCGTCCAGTCGCGCAGCACCTGACGGTAATCGAGTTTCCCAAACGCCTTGGAGGAATTGAGGATGCCGAGACCCACGTTGGACGTGCCGTCGCCAACCCCAAACACCCAGCCGTAGCCGGGCAGCGGGTTGCCCTGCTTGTCGGGGAGTTCCAGCCACCCCTCCATCCAGTCGTCATCATGACGTGGGGAGGTGAAGTAGGTCCTGTATGCAACACCCATGGGCCTGTCGTCACGCTTTTCGTGACCCAGGGAGACGGCCGTGCGGGTGGAGTTGCCGTCCGCGGCAAGCACCAGATCGGCGAAGAAGTCCTTGGTTTCGCCCGTCTTCTTACCCGAGTCATCCAGGAGCGACGCGCGGGCACCCACCACAGTGCCGGCGTCGTCCGTCAATGCTGTGGAGACCGAGTGACCCTCAAGGATCCGCGCGCCAGCGGCACGGGCATGGGCGGCCAGGGATTCATCGAAGCCCAGCCGGGTCCGGATCAGTCCGTAGTCAGGGAAGTTGCTCAGTTCCGGCCAGGGAACCTCCACCTGCCGCCCGCCAGCAATGAGGCGCAGGCCCTTGTTCCGGCGCCATCCCTCGGCGGGGTCATGCGGCAGGCCCATGAGCTGCATTTCGCGCACCGCACGCGGGGTCAGGCCGTCACCGCACACTTTTTCGCGCGGGAAACGGGTCTTTTCCAGCACCGTCACATCAATCCCGGCGGTGGCCAGGTGGTAGGCCGCTGTGGATCCGGCGGGACCAGCCCCGACTATCAGTACCTTCACGGTGGGTGGAGTTCCTTTAGTTGGCTAGTTGGCGGGGGAAGATTCGGGCGTCTGCAGTGGCTTGACGGCGCGGTGGACTGCCACAATGCCGCCACTCAAATTCCGGTAGGCAACGTTGTGCCAGCCGGACTCGGTGAGCCAGGCTGACAGGTTGTCCTGGTTGGGCCAGACCCTGATGGATTCAGCCAGATACACGTAAGCGTCCGGGTTGGAGGCAACTTTTTTGGCGATGGGAGGCAGCGCCCGCATCAAATACTCGGTGTACACAGTGCGGAAGGGGGAAAAGGTGGGGTGCGAGAACTCGGCCACCACCAGCTTGCCGCCGGGCTTGGTAACGCGCAGCATCTCCCGCAGCGCCTTCTTCGGGTCCATGACGTTGCGCAGCCCAAAAGAGATGGTGGAGGCGTCAAAGGAGTTGTCCGCGAAGGGCAGGTTGGTGGCGTCCCCGGCAATGAAGTCGATGTCGGGGCGGCGGCGTTTGCCCACCTTCAACATGCCCACTGAGAAGTCACAGGCCACAACGTCAACGCCGGCATCGGCAAAGGGCTCGCTGGAGGTGCCGGTACCGGCGGCCAGGTCAAGGACCCTTTGGCCGGGCACAGCGCCAACTGCGTCCACCACAATGCGGCGCCACCGGCGCGTCTGCCCCAGGGACAGAATGTCATTGACGATGTCGTATTTTGGGGCCACGTCGTCAAACATGGCGGCCATTTCTTCCGGACGCTTCTCCAAGGATGCACGGTTCACTCCCTTAGTCTCTCAAACTTTGCAGCGGTTCGTGCAAAGCAGAGCGGTGTAGGACGCCACTTGTGGGCCATCACACCGTGATTGCACCGAAGTTGGGTCTACGGGCGAGTAATCTGGACTCATCATGACTGCTTCCCTGGGCATCCAAACCCTCCGCACCCTGACTACGGCCCTGGATCCGGCCACGCTGGGTGAGCTCGGCGTGAGCAACTCCGCCAGTCTGCTGGGCGCCCTGGGTGGCAACGAACCGCTGTGTTGGCTGCGGCGAGGCGAGGGATTCCTGGGCTTTGGCGAGGTCGCCGCATTCACCGGCACCGGGTCGGGTCGTTTTGCCGACGCGGAACAATGGTGGAAAACCCTGATGGCCGATGCCCGGGTCACCAACCCCCTGCTCCTGCCAGGCACCGGCGCCATGGCCTTTGGCTCCTTTGCCTTCTCCAAAACCAGCAGCTACGAATCGGTGCTGATTGTCCCGGAACTGGTGGTGGGTTTCTCCGGCGGCACAACCTGGCTGACCCACATGAGCGTGGACGGCACAGACCCTACAGCCGAATCCGCCCTGCAGCTGCTGCGCTCGGTGCTGGCCGGCGTGTCACCTTCTGAAAGTTCGACGCCGGAGCCCACTCCCGCCGGCACCGTGCGTTCCGGGGCACTCACCGAGGCCCAGTGGAGGGATTCAGTCACCGCTGGGGTGGCGGCTATTGCTCGCGGAGGCCTGGAAAAGGTGGTTTTGGCCAGGGATGTGGTGGCAACATTCGCCGATCCGGTGCAGAGAGTTTCAATTCTGCAACGATTGGTGCGTCTTTATGGCGAATGTTGGACCTACGGTGTGCATGGCCTGGTGGGCGCAACACCGGAGATTTTGATCAAGATTGACGGCTCGGTGGCGCAGGCCCGGGTTCTTGCCGGAACGCTGGACAGGGAGGACGAACCCGCTGGCTCCACCGGCTTTGCCACTAGCGTTTTGGGCGGGTCCCTCAAGCAGCGCCAGGAACACGACTTTGCTGTCCGGTCCTTGGTCCGGCAGCTGGCGCCGTTCGCCAGCGATCTGGCATTCCCTGCCGAACCCTTCATCCTGGAGCTGCCCAATGTGTGGCACCTGGCCTCGGATGTCACGGCCGAACTGGCCAGCTCCAACGGGCATTTGCCCAGTTCCTTGGCCCTAGTTGAGGCTTTGCACCCCACCGCAGCCGTGTGCGGGACCCCCCGGGAGGAAGCCGGAAAGCTGATCCTGGAGCTCGAGAAAATGGACCGCGGACCCTACGCCGGGCCCGTGGGCTGGCTTGACGGTGGCGGCAACGGCGAATGGGGCATTGCCCTCCGCGGGGCTGTCCTGGAAGACCCTCACAACGTGCGCCTCTACGCCGGCGCCGGAATTGTGGAGGCCTCGGACCCGGAGGCCGAGCTGGCCGAGACATGGGCCAAGTTCCGGCCCATGCTGCAAGCCCTGAACCTTCCACAGAACCCTTAAAGTGGGGCACTTTGTCTGGAATGTCAGACACAAGGCGCCACTCAAGGCTTGCGAGCCTGCGCAAAAAGTTGTTCAATAGTGAAATGTCGTTTACCGTGATGCAAATCACTCGGGGCTACACTATATTTCATCGACACAGTGCTCCATGAAACAAAGGGTCAAAAATGCAAATTTCATCCACGCTGACAGTTCGTCTCGCCGCCGTAGCGGCAGTAGCAGCATTGGCACTGACGGGCTGCACCACAGCGTCTCAAGATGGCGGCACTGAAAGCAGCGGAGGGCCTTCGCAGGCAGCGGCTTTCGATCCCACCACGGTGGCCAAGGACGACGCACTGATTGCGCTCCTTCCGGCATCGCTGAAGGACAAAGCGGAGATCACTGTAGGCTCCGACACCTCCTACGAACCAGCCGAGTTCCTGGACAAGGACGGTCAGACCCCCATCGGCTACGACGTTGACTTTGCCAAGGCAATCGCGGCCACGCTGGGCAAGAAGGCCAAGGTTCAGACAGCTGACTTCTCGAGCATCCTGCCCAAGCTTGGCACGGTCTATGACCTGGGCATTTCCTCCTTCACGATCAACCCGGAACGCTCCAAGGCTGTGAATTTTGTCAGCTACTTCAACGCCGGTGTTTTGTGGGCTGTGCAGAAGGGCAACCCGAAGGGCATCACCATGGATGACCTGTGCGGGAAGAAGATTGGCGTCCAGACGGGCACTGTCGAAGAGGATCCCGACGTTTCAGGCCGTTCTGCGGCTTGTGTTGCAGCAGGCAAGCCGGCCATCGAAATCATCTCGTTGAAGAACCAGACTGATGTCACCACCCGTCTGGTTGGCGGCACTATCGACGCCATGAGCGCCGACTCCCCCATCATCAAGAATGCCCTGGCCAAGACCAACGGACAGCTGGAAACCCTGGGCGACGTATACGACTCAGCCCAGCAGGGCATTGCGATTGCCAAGGACGACCTCGTGTTTGCCGGCGTGATCGAGAAGGTCGTGAACAAGTTGATCGCGGACGGCAGCTACACCAAGATCCTCGAAACCTGGAACAACACGGACGGTGCACTGCCCAAGGCAGTCCTGAACCCGACGGCTGGCTAGCCGTTGAGCCGCCTAGCTTCCCGCAGCTCCTCCCCTAGCACCGGTGATGGTCTGGAACTGATTAACGCGGTTCCAGTCCGCCACCCGTGGCGGTGGGTGGGCGCCGCTGCCATCCTCCTGGCACTGATCCTGGTCATCCAATCAATGACCACCAACCCCAAGTTCTATTGGGGAACCTTCCGGACCTATGTCTTTGACGTTCTCGTCATCCAGGGCGTGGGCTGGACGCTGATCCTGACCGCCAGCTCCATGGTCATCGCCATTGTGCTGGCCATCCTGCTGGCGTTCATGCGCCAGTCGGACAACCCACTGTTCCGGTACGTTTCCTGGGTGTGGGTCTGGTTCTTCCGTGGCACCCCTGTGTACACGCAGCTGCTGTTCTGGGGATCCATTGGTGCTTTGTACCCCAAGATCATTGTGGGTGTCCCGTTCGGCCCCGAACTGTTTTCCTGGGACACGGCCACTGTCATCAACGCCACCGTCGCGGCCATCGTGGGCCTTGGCCTGAACGAATCCGCATACCTGGCTGAGATCTTCCGCGCCGGACTGAAGTCCGTGGACAACGGCCAGATGGAAGCCGCCGAGGCGCTGGGCATGCGCAGGTCAAAGGTCATGTGGCGGATCATCCTGCCCCAGGCCATGCGCGTGATCATTCCCCCCACGGGAAATGAAACGATCGGCATGCTCAAGACCACCTCCTTGGTGTTGGCCGTGCCTTTCACCCTGGACCTGACCTTCGTGACGAATGCCTTGGCCAGCCGCACGTTCCTGCCCATCCCCTTGTTGATGGTCGCCGCGTTCTGGTACCTGGTGATCACGTCAGTGTTCATGGTGGGCCAGTTCTACATTGAGCGGCA
This sequence comes from Arthrobacter sp. HLT1-20, assembly GCF_054510895.1. NCBI lineage: Bacteria > Bacillati > Actinomycetota > Actinomycetes > Micrococcales > Micrococcaceae > Arthrobacter > Arthrobacter sp. HLT1-20. The sequence continues at coordinate 33,392 of NZ_JBTNDR010000026.1, forward strand.
CTTTGGCAAGGGCGTGGACAACGTCATGAAGGCCCCTGTCAAGGCCACTGAAGCTGTTGCTTCCGCCCATGCGAAGCCGGCGGATCCCGCCGATGGAACCACAGAAGGTGGAAAGCTATGACCCACTCGACTTCAACGCCCGCACCGGCACCTGCCGGGGTCAAGCCGCTGGTGGAAATCCAGGGAGTGCACAAATTCTTCGGCGAGCACCATGTGCTCAAGGGCATCGACATGACGGTTAAGCCCGGCGAGGTCTCTGTGATCATCGGCCCGTCAGGTTCGGGAAAATCCACGCTCCTGCGCTGCATCAACCTCTTGGAAACAATCAGTGCCGGCCGGATCTATGTCCACGACGATCTGATTGGTTTCAAGGACGTCGGCGGCAAGTTGCACGACCTCAACACCAAGCAAATCGCCGCGCAACGGCGAGAGATCGGCATGGTGTTCCAGCGCTTCAACCTGTTCCCGCACAAGACAGCCCTGCAAAACGTGATTGAGGCGCCCACCCAGGTGAAGCGACAATCCAAGGCAGCCGCCAAATTGAAGGCGCATGAACTGTTGGAGATGGTGGGACTTTCCGACCGCGCCAACTTCTATCCGTCACAGCTCTCAGGCGGTCAGCAGCAGCGTGTTGCCATCGCCCGTGCGCTTGCCATGGAACCGGAGTTGATGCTCTTTGATGAGCCCACGTCAGCCCTGGACCCCGAGCTGGTGGGCGATGTCCTTGAAGTGATGAAGAAGCTGGCAAAGTCGGGCATGACCATGATTGTGGTGACCCACGAGATCGGTTTTGCCCGCGAAGTGGGCGACACCCTGACGTTCATGGACGGCGGCGTGGTGGTGGAGAGCGGAAACCCGCGCGACATCATCGCCAACCCCCAACATCACAGGACCAAGGAGTTCCTCAGCCGGGTCCTCTAACCCCCGCAACTGGCCCGCAGAAAACGCCGAAAATACACGGTTTTACCGTGATTTTCGGCGTTTTCTGCGGGCCAGTTGGTTTTTTGCTAGATGATGACGTTCAGGGCGGCCGCGTACCCGGCCGCGACGGAACCGGTGGTTGACGCCAATTGGTGGATGCCGCCGTCGTCCCCAAAAACCATGTCGCGCGCAAGCGGAGTATTGGGGAAATTCTGCTGGCTGGTTTCGTAGCCGGCTGACGCGTACACCTCATTGCAGGAGGCTTCCGTCATGGCGACTTGGGAGGTGCGCAGGATCTGCCCCGCCGAGGTGGCGTTGGACATGCTCTCAAACACCTCAAAGTGGATGTGCGGCCAGCGGCCGTTGTAGGCGCCCGGGAAGATCGTTGTGAACGTGAGCTGGCCGTTGGCGTCGGCCTCCTGGACACCGCGCAGGAAGTTCTCATCCTCCAGCCCCTGGTCATACAGGGAATATTGGCCTTCCCGGGTGGCGTGCCACAGGTACACGGCAGCACCGGCGAGCGGTTTGCAGCCTTGCGCATTGTCCAGAAGCGTCAAGGTGACTGTCAGCGGCACGCCCTGGGCCTTGGTAGTGGAGGTGCCAAAACTGGCCACAATGTCCCGGCGGACCACCCCGGATGCCGTGAGGACGTCTGGTCCGTTGGAGCCGTCGGCCGGGTACGGGCCACCAGTTTCTTCAGGGGTGTCCGGGCTGTTGGCGGTGCATTCGGCCAGGGCACGGGTGACTTGCGCAGTGGCAACGGGCGCAGTGCTGGAGGTGGCAGCAGTTGCAGACGCAGTGGCCGACGTGGCACCCGACGTTGAGGCGGTGCCACCGGGAGCTGGCGTGCAGGCCGCCAGGCCCGCTATGGCGCCGGCACCGAGCATGAGGCCCAAGGTGCGGCGGCGGGTGAACATGGTGCCCAGATCAAATTCCAGGCCCCTGTCGTGGTCGGGGTGCGGTGAGTTGTTCATGGCATCCACTCCATCAAGGCTTGCTATGCATCAACTGTGATTCCACTGTACTGAGCTTGGAAGCTTGCAACCAGCCCCCGGCGCAAACGCCGCCTTCCCAACTGGCCCGCAGAAAACGGCGAAAATTCAAGGTTTGACGTGTTTTTTCGGCGTTTTCTGCGGGCTAGTTGGTTTTGAGGGCGGCGGCGATGCGGGCGTGGAGTTCGCGCAGGCCCGCCCGCGTGGCCGCAACCTCGATGATGCGCCGTCCGTCCACCGGCCCGGCCAGCGCGGCATCCAGTTCAGCGGCGGAACTGACCAAGGTGTGGCTGAACCCGTAGGCAGCGGCAAGAGCCGCGATATTCACCGTGTGCGGCGTGCCAAAGAAACGTTCGACGGCGGCCGCGTAGTCGGGTGCCGCAGCGAGCTCACCGTGTTCCAAGACCGAGAAGATGCCGCCTCCGGAATCATTCAGGACGATGATCTCCAACGGGGGCGCCTGCTCACTGGAACCGATGTTCAGCGCACCGGAGTCATGCAAAAAGGTCAAATCTCCGACCAGGACACGGGTTGGTTTGTGGGTGGCCAGAGCCACCCCCGTGGCCGTGGCCACAGTGCCGTCGATGCCCGCCAGGCCGCGGTTGGCGAAGACCCTAGCGTTACTTCCTTCAGTGGGCTTTCCGGCCAGGTCGACGTCGCGCACGGGATTGGAGGAACCCAGTACCAGGTTGCTGCCCGGATCCTGCTGGGCCCTGGCCCACACCTTGCGGGCCACCAGCTGGCCAGCCAGCGTGCCGGGCTCCGGCGTTTTTGCCAACACAGCGTCGAGTGCAGCTTCAGCTTTTGCGGCTGCATCCTGCCAGGCCTGTTGCCAGCCTTCGGGTCCGCACCCGGCAAAGCCAATCAGCTGGTCCCACTGGGTCAGGACCAGCTCAGGCCGCCGGCCGGGCTCAAACCACGTCACGGGGCTTGGCAGGTACAGTGCCCGTTCCAGTCCCGCAGTGGCCATCAATTGGCTGATTTCCCGGGATAGTGTGGGGCGGCCAAAGAGCACCACCCGCTGGATCGGATTGGCACTTTCGGGCCCAAACCGCTCAAGCAGGAGGCGGTAGGGGCCAATGGCGTTGGGCCCAAAGCGGGCATTGGAGGATGGTTCCGCCAGCAGCGGCAACCCCAGCATGCGGGCAAAGTACTCGGCCTCGGGGCCGGCGCCGTGCCCGGCCACCACAACCGTCCGGTGGCTGGTGGAAGGCAACACCATGGCGAGTTCGGGCGCTTCGACGGCCCCCACTAAGACACCATCCGCACCCGGCGCATCAACAACCGGCAGCAGCCGTTCCCATTCGGAGCCGTCCAGAGCGGGCGTCAGCGGGTCCCGGAACGCCAAATTAACCTGAACAGGCCCGCCAGGGATGCCCTCGAGCCGTCCGCGGGCGGCACTGAGGGCCGTGGAGATCGCGGAGGTGGGGTCAATGCCGGCCGCAACGTCAGTGGCGAAGCGCACGTGTTCGCCAAAGAGATCCAGCTGGTTGGTTGTCTGGTTGGCCCCCGTGCCGCGCAGTTCATCGGGCCTGTCGGCGGACAGCACCACCAACGGAAGCCCGGCATGGTTTGCCTCCATCACGGCGGGCAGCAGATTGCCCACGGCGGTTCCGGAGGTTGTCACCACGGCCACGGCGGCGTCAGCTCCCAAGGCAAGCCCCAGCGCGGTAAATCCGGCCACACGCTCGTCAATGCGCACATAGGTGCTCAGCCTGCCGTCGGCTTCCGCCTCGGCCAGGGCATACACCAGGGGTGCGCTGCGCGATCCCGGCGCCAGCACAACATGCGCCACCCCTGCGCGCTCCAGCGCGTCTACTACATAGCGGGCGGAGTCCATTGAGCTAAGAAAAGTCACAGCCCCATCTAATCATCATGAGCCCAGCTTGGGTTCACAGGGAGCTGTCAGAGCAGTGCGTAGCAGCGGCGCAGCCGTTCCAGCCACCAATCGCGGCGTTCCGCCGGTGCGGCGCATTGCTCCAACAGCACCGGGTCTGCGACCACCTCACGCACCTCCATGCCGCCGGCAACCGCCACCAGGCTGGGTGCGGCAATGTCAGCCGCCATGAGGGACACGGTGCCCAGACCGCAGGCGTAAGGCAGTTCCGGGAGCGCGGCCGCCAGCGCCAATCCGGAGCTGATTCCCACGGACGAATCTAGGGCCGAGCTCACCACCGCCGGCAGCCCGGCTTCAGCCACAATCTCCAAGGCACGCCGCACACCGCCCAGCGGCGCCGCCTTCACCACGAGGAGATCTGCTGCCCCTGCGCGGGCCACGGCAAGGGGATCCGAGGCCTTGCGGACACTCTCGTCGGCGGCAATCAGCACCGTTCCGCGCATTGCCTTTCGTACTGCTGCCAGCTCCGCAATGGAAGCAACCGGCTGCTCGGCATACTCCAGCCCAAAGACGGAGAGCATCCGCAGCGCCCGCACGGCCTGCTCAACGTCCCAACCGCCGTTGGCATCCACCCTGATCTTGGCCTCAGGCAGTAAGTGCCGCACGGCTGCCACACGTGCGGCGTCCTCGGACAGGGACTGCCCTGCCTCGGCTACCTTGATTTTTACGGTGTGAACGGCGTCAAAGGCCGCCAAAACGGAGGGTACCTGTTCCGGGGCAACAGCCGGGACAGTGGCGTTGACGGGCACCCAGTCGCGCACTCGCTCAGGCTGCCCAAGCCAAGCAGCCTCCAAGGCCGACGCCAACCAGCGGGCCGACTCCTCGTCGTCGTACTCCAAAAACGGGCCAAACTCGCCCCACCCGGCAGGTCCCTTGAAAACCATCACTTCGCGGGTCTGGACACCCCTGAACTTCACGCGCATGGGGAGCGAAACGACGTGGGCGCTGGCCAGGACTTCATCCAGCGATGGGAGCGAGAACATGCCCCCCACTGTAGCGCCAACGTCAGGGTGTTCCCATGAAACTGTGGGAACCTAGAGGCGATGAACACCCACGCCGCATCTCGACGCACAGGCCCTCGCGGAGCACGCGCGCCCAAAATTTTTGCGTGGCCTTTTCTTCTGGCAGCGTTAATTAGTTTGGCCGGGTTGATTCTGACGTACAGATTCTTCGTCATCACCACCACGGGCCAGTTCATTGACGAGTCCGCTTTGGTGGAGGCGGCACTGGTCCGGGACCGCATCGGCGACCAAACAGCACAGCTGCTGGACCTCCTTCCGGCCACTTCTGTGGTCATTGCTGCCGTGGTGGTCCTGTTTGTCACCATTGCCCGGCGCCGCTGGAAGGCTGCAGGCATTGCCATTGCCGCCATGGCCGCGGCGAACCTCTCCACACAGTTGATCAAGGCCGGATTGCCTGACCGTCCCGATGTTGGGGTGTCCACCTTGGCGCTAAATTCGCTGCCGTCCGGGCACAGCACCTTGGCCGCCAGCGCTGCGGCCGCCGTGTTCCTGGTGGTCTCGCCTCGGTGGCGACCCGCGGTGGCCTTTGTGGGCGGCGGCTACGCCATTCTGGCCGGGATTTCCACCCTCATCAACCAGTGGCACCGACCCGCCGACGTGCTCGCGGCGTTCTTTGTGGTGGCGTTTTGGACTGCCTTGGCGGCCCTTTTTGTCATGCGGGGCGGTACCCAATGGAATGTGTGGCTGGGCTCGGGGATGCACTGGGCCTCCTCGCGCAAGTGGACGGCCTGCACGGCGGTCTTTGCAGCCATTGCCGTGACGCTCACGCTCCTGAACTTGCGTGCCGCCTATGCTGCCGGCACCGTTAGCAGCATCAACTATTTCTTTGCCGGAGTGGGCCAAATTGTGGCCGTGGGCTTTGGGCTGACCTTTGCCGCCACGTTGCTGCTCACGTTGCCCGTTCGACGCCGTTCCCAGCCTTAGTCCCTAGTGTCCCGGTGTGGCGGGCCTGCTGCGCGGCACCCAGTAGCCGAGCACCGCTGCCGCAGCCAGGCCCAACATGCCGGTGGCGGCAATGCCAAAGGACAGGGACACCACGGCCGTGAGGCCGGCGAGAATGGCGGGGCCGCTGGAGCCGCCACAGTCGGAAAGGAATCGCCAGATGCCCAGGAATTGGGCCCGGCCGTGGCGGGGTGAGTAGTCGGCCCCCAGCGTCATGATCATTCCGGAGCCGATCCCGTTGCCAAAACCAATCAGGAGCGCTACCAGCAGCAGGGATCCAGCCCCTGTGGTGAACGGCATGAGCAGCAAGGAGACGCCCATCAAGGTCATGGACGGCACGGCAACCCAGTTGCGCCCCTTTTTATCCATGACCTTCCCGGCGGGATAGAAGACCAGCATGTCGATGGCGCCAGACAGCCCATAAATCAGCGATGTGGCAGCCGGTTCCAGGCCAAGGTTGTCTGCCCACAGCGGCACCACCACCTGGCGGGCCGACCTCACCGCGCTGACCAGAATGACGCCGATGCCGATGGTGAGAAACAGCCTGCGGTTGGCGATGATCAAGGAGCGGACGGTAGGCATGGGCCCCTTGGGTGCAGGACCGTTGCCACTGACCAAGTCCGGCAACCACCAAGCCAGGACGCCGGCGGCACCGATGGCCACCGCGGCAACCCAGTAGGCGCCCTGCAGGCCCACAAGGTGGATGACCAGCGCACCAATGAACGGTCCGGCAAACAGGCCGATGCGCCCCACGCCGCCCAAGGTGGACATGGCACGTGCCCGCATGAGCGGCGGCACGGCCTCGGTGAGGTAGCTTTGCCGGGCCAGATTGAAGACGGCGGCCGCGGCACCGATGAGGAACACGCCGGCCCCAAACACCACCAGGTTGGGTGAAAAACCGCACAGCATCAGGGCGATCAGGCTGAGCCCCGCGGCCCCCATCATGCTCAGGCGCTCCCCGAACCTAGCTGTCAAGAGCGAGGCCGGAATGTTGCTCACCAGCGACCCAAGCCCGATCAGGGCCACCACCAAGGCCGCCCCTGCCAGGGAGGAGCCCAGGTCGCGGGCGCTGAGCGGAATGATGGGCAGGATGGCGCCTTCGCCAATGCCAAACAGCAATGATGGCCCAAACGCCGGGACGGCGATGGACCACAGGCTAAAGTCACCGGGGTTTGCGCTCTTGTTCACTATCCCCACTGTAGACCCGCCCCGCATCTCCGCCAGCCCGGGGGCCGCTGTGGACACACGGCGAGGTTCGGGGGCCGTTGCAGACATTCGCCCGTGGTCGGCCCTCAAGCGAATGTCTGCAACGGCCCCCTGCCTGGTTTTGAGTGGCGGGATTAGTTTGGCGGAGCGTCAGCTTCCAGCCGACCAGCCATCCAGGCGGCGAAACCGGCGGTCACGGGCCGGCCGTGGCCCGGCACCATGATGGGATACCTGTGCCCCATGTCTGCCAGTTTGCGCAGAACGTGCACCCATTCGCGCACAAACGCATCCTCATATTGTGGCTGCGCACCCTCCTCCACCACGTCACCGGTGAACAGGACACTGCGCGCCCCCACCATCAAGTCGCCGTCCGTGTGCCCACGGCCCAGCGTGAACAAGTCAACGCTGATCCCACCCAGATCCAGGGTGACTGGTGCATGGCAAACCAAGTGAGTGGGAACCACCATTTCAGTATCCGGCCCCTTTCCGGCAGCCATTTCCGGTTCCGTAGCGGCCACGGCGGCCCGTTGTGCCTCCCCCGTCCCGGCGATGCTCCGCGCAGCGTTGGCGTGCGCCCAAAACTCCGTGGCGCCGTCGCGCATAAAGACGGCGTTTCCAAAGAAGTGGTCCCAATGGGCATGGGTGACGGCCACAAGCAGCGGCAGCCCAGTCAGTGTCCGGACGGCGAGCAGGATTTCACGCGCGTGCCGCGGACCGCAACCGGTGTCGATCAACAGTGCGCGGTCGGTGCCAACAACCAGCCCAATGTTAACCAGGGCCCTTTCTGGGGAACTGGGCATCAGGTAGATTCCGCTGCCGAGTTGCTGCCATGAAGCCGTCATGTCACCACCCTAGTGGCGCTAGAGATCAGCCACCACGGAGCCAGGGCTCTCCATGGCATCCGCCACGAAGCGCAGGAAGCCGGCTGCCACGGCGCCGTCGCACACCCGGTGGTCGAACGCCAGGGTCAACTCGGTCAGCTGGCGCACGCACAACTCCCCGTTGACCACCCACGGCTTGTCCATGATGCGTCCAATCCCCAGCATGGCCACCTCCGGGTGGTTGATGATGGCGGCCGAACCATCCACCCCGAACACACCGTAGTTGTTGATGGTGAACGTGCCCCCGCGCAAGGTCTCCGGTCCTGCCTTGCCGCCGCGCACCTGCTCTGTGACGGCACGAATACGCCCATCCAGCGCGCGGGCGCTGAGGCCCTGAACGTTGCGGACCACGGGCACCATGAGTCCACGATCCGTCTGAGCCGCGATGCCAAGGTTGATGCCGGCAAACTCCACGAGCTCCTGTTCCTGCCCGTTGTGACCCACCTGCATGTTCAGGGCCGGGAAACGGCCCAGAGCCGCGGCAACAAAGCGCGCCACAAATGCCAGCACGCTGGGCGCGCCACCGTCTTTGACCTTCAACTCCCGCCGCAACTCCATGAGCGCCGTGGCGTCAACGTCAACCCACACCGTGGCGTCAGGAATTTCAGCCCGGCTGCGGGTCAGCGCCACGGCAGCTGCCTTCTTCACGCCAGCGAGCGGGGTCCTGCTGGCTACTTCAAGGCCGGTCCGTTGATCGACGACGGCGGCTGGCCCGGCCGAGGCTGCCATGGCCTGTTCAACATCTTGGCGCAGGATGAGTCCGTCACTGCCGGAGCCGTCAATGTCAGCGAGCGCCAATCCGTGGTCGTGTGCCAATTTCCGCACTAGGGGCGAAACCACCAGATGGGATCGGTGCGGAGCCGCCGTGGTTCCGGTGGCTGCTCCCGTGGCGGTGGCATGAAGATGTTGGCGCAGCGCCGGCCTGGTCCGCCCCGCAGCGCCGTGGCCCGACGTCCCGTAGCCAATGAGTACGTTCCCGGAGCCGGAGGGGGTGTGTGCCCCCACTTCCGTGGGCACCGCGGCGGCGTCCAGAACGGAAGTGGGAGCCGCCTGCACCGTAGAAGCAACCGAGATCAGCGGCTCGCCAACCGTCAGGGTGTCGCCTTCGGCACCGTGCAGGGTTTCCACCACGCCTTCAAAGGGCGAGGGAACTTCCACGACGGACTTGGCGGTTTCCACCTCGGCGATGGGTTGGTCCACATGGACGGGGTCGCCCACATTGACCAACCACGTGACCAGCTCGGCTTCAACCAGGCCCTCGCCTAGGTCGGGAAGAAGGAATACTTGCATGCTCATGAGATCTCCCACTGAAGGTTGTCGACGGCGTCGAGGATGCGGTCCACGCCGGGAAGGTAATACTTTTCGAGCTTGGGCGCCGGGTAGGGGGTGTCGAAGCCGGTGACACGCAGGACGGGTGCGGCCAGCGAGTGGAAGCAGCGTTCCTGGATGCGGGCCACAATCTCCGATGCCATGGACGCAAAGCCAGGTGCTTCTGCGATGACGACTGCCCGTCCAGTGGATTTGACGGCGGCGGTGACGGTTTCGTCGTCGAACGGCACCAGCGAGCGCACATCAATGACTTGCAGGGAACGGCCCTCGGCAGCAGCCGTCTCGGCGGCGGCGAGCGCCACCGCCACGGATGGGCCGTAGGCGATCAAGGTGGCGTCGGTGCCGTGCCGGGCAATGGCGGCGTGGCCAATGGTGGACGGCGTGGCAGCACCCCCGCGTGCGTCGCTGTCTGCATACCGGGCGCGCAGGGCATCCAGGTCAACCGTGTCCTTGCTGAAGTACAACTTTTTGGGTTCCAGGAACACCACAGGGTCCGGGGAGGCGATTGCGTCGCGCAGCATGATGTAGGCGTCGGCCACGGTGGAGGGTGTGAGCACAGTCAGCCCCGGCGTGTGGACGTAATAGGCCTCGGAGGAGTCGCAGTGGTGTTCCACCCCGCCAATCCCGCCGGCGTAGGGGATCCTGATGACCAGCGGCAGGCGCACCTGCCCCCGGGTGCGGTTGCCCAGTTTGGCAACGTGGCTGGTGATCTGCTCAAAGGCGGGGTAGGCGAAAGCGTCGAACTGCATCTCCACCACGGGCTTCATCCCATTGATGGCCATCCCGGTGGCCATGCCGATGATGCCGGATTCGGCCAGCGGCGTGTCAAAGCACCGTTCCTCACCAAATTGTTTGGTGAGCCCGTCGGTCACCCGGAACACCCCTCCCAGGGTGCCCACGTCTTCCCCAAACACCACGACGGCGGGATCTGCGGCCATGGCGTCGGCCATGGCCAAGGTGAGGGCCTTGGCAAAGGTGATGGTTTGGACACCTGACAGGAGTTCCCCTGGCTGGGCGGCTGGCCCGGAGGGCTGGGGCGTCTGGGGCGTCTGGGGCGTCTGGGCAATGGTGGTCATGATGAGGCTCCCACGGTGGCTGATGAGGCGGCAAGTTCCGCCGCAAGCAGGGTGCTTTGTTCACGCAATTGGGGTGTTGGCGCGCTGTAGACGAACCGGAAGAGATCCAAGGGGTCCACAGCGGTCTCCGCGTTGAGCCCGTCCCGCAGCGTCTTGGCCGTCGCTTCCGCGGCCACTGCGATGCGTTCGCTCTCGGCGTCAGCCAGCGCCCCGGCGTCGTGCAAGTATTTCTCCACCCGGAGCAGCGGATCCTTCGGCACCCACTGGGCTACCTCGGCGTCGCTGCGGTAGCGGGTGGAATCGTCGGCGTTGGTGTGCGCCTGCATCCGGTACGTGTGTGCTTCGACCAGGGCGGGCCCGCCACCGTTGCGGGCCCGGTGCACCGCGTGGCCCAGGACGGCGAGCAGGGCGGCCAGGTCATTGCCGTCCACGCGCTCGCCGGGCATCCCATAGCCCACGGCTTTGTGGGCCAAGGATGGGGCAACGCTCTGCCGGATGAGCGGGACGGAGATGGCGTATTGATTGTTTTGGATGAGGAAAACCACCGGGACGTGGAAGACGGCGGCAAAGTTCAGCGCCTCATGAAAGTCGCCCTCGCTGCTGGCGCCGTCCCCGCACAGGGCCAGGGCCACTGTGTCCTCGCCGCGCAGCTTGGCCGCGTGCGCCACCCCCACCGCATGCAGCAGCTGGGTGGCCAACGGTGTGGTGGGGTTTCCCGTGTTGTAGTCGTGGGGGTTGAAACCGGAGTGCCAGTCACCGCGCAAACCCTCGAAGGCTTCAGCGGGAGACACCCCGCGGCCCAGCACGGCCACGGTGTCGCGGTAGGTGGGGAAGAGCCAATCACTGCGCCGCAGGGACATGACAGCTGCCACCTGACAGGCCTCCTGCCCGTGCGACGACGGATACACCGCCATGCGCCCCTGCCGCACCAGGGCACCCGCCTGATCATTGACGCGCCGGCCCACCACCAGGCGTTCGTAGCCCTCGAGCAGCGTGGACATGTCGGGGAGTTCGTAAGGCTCCTTGTACTGCCTGGTTGGCGCCGCGGTGCCATCGGCGGTGATGAGCTGGACGGGTTCGGCCGAGGGCAGCAGGTAACTCTGGCTCTCGAGGAATTCCGGGTGGGTCGTCATTGAACTCCGCCCTCCTTTGGGTGGTCGGCTCGCCCGCAGGACAGCCGGGGTGCACGGGTGAAGATGTTCTGTCCCCTTCAGTATGTAATTGACCCCGTTTTGTATCCATAGTTTTGTAATTCTCTGGAATTTGCCGATCAACAGCCGTAGTCTGAAAGACAGAATGACATGTGAGCGGCACCACAGTTCCACCTTTTTGTGGAGTGTCCTTGTCCCGTCCCAGCCGATCCAGGAGTGCCGTGACCGAGAATTCCCCAACCCCGCTCGACGCCGTGGACAAAAAGATTCTGGCTGAGCTCACCCGGGATGGCCGCATGTCCGTCAGCACCGTGGCGGAGAACGTCCACATCTCCCGCGCCCACGCGTATTCGCGCATTTCCCGCCTGACTGCCGACGGCGTCCTGACCAAGTTCACCGCCCTAGTGGACCCCATTAAGGCGGGCTTGAAGTCCTCCGCCTACGTCACTCTGAAGGTGAGTCAGCATTCCTGGCGGGAACTGCGGGAGGAATTGCGGGCCATCCCCGAGGTGGCACACATTGCCTTGGTGGGCGGCGATTTCGATGTCATCCTGTTGGTCCGTGCGGAAGACAACCAGGGCCTCCGCAAGGTCATCTTTGACCGGCTCCAGTCCATGCCGGGAGTCCTGGACACCCAAACGTTCCTGATCTTCGAGGATTTGGACACCCGGTAGCGGTGTGGGGTCCTCCTGCGCACTCGGCGAGGGGACCCTGGGGCGTGGGCCGGGCGAGAAACTAGTGCCCCGTGAATTTTGCTTTCCGTTTGGCGGTGAAGGCGGCAAACCCTTCGGCGTAGTCGGCGGTGCGGGAAAGTTCCACTTGCGCCGAGTTTTCCAGTACGACGGCGTCCCACAGTCCCAGCCGCCGGTCCCGGATCGCTGCCACGAGTTCCTTGCTGGCGTTGAAGGCCCTGGTGGGGCCTGTTGCCGTTTTTGCAACGGCGGCCCGGGTGAAGTCGAGCAGCTCCTCAGCCGGCAGGGCCCTGCTGAACAAGCCGCCCTTGACGGCTTCCTCCCCGCTCATGAGTTCGGAGGTGTAAATCAAATCGAGCGTGCGGTGCATGCCTAGACGTTCGGCAAACAGCCAATGGCCGCCGGAGTCCAGTGTGGCCCCGAGGTTGCCGAAGGGAGAACCGATCTTGGCATTGTTGGCCAGATAGACCACGTCCGTGGCGATGAGCAGCCCCAAGCCCACGCCGAGGCAGGCGCCTTGGGCCGCGGCAAACGTGGGTGCGGGGAATGCGGCCATCTTCTGCAGCAGCGGGGCTAGCAAGTCCTCGAGATAGCCCCGGGCATCGTCGTTGGCCCCGTCCACCCCGGCAATGTCCCGGCCGGAACAAAACGCCCGACCCTCCCCGCGCAGCAGCAAGGCCCGAACATGGCCCGCAGCCACGGCATCACCCGCCTCGTCATAGACGGCGCTGAGCTCGCGCAGACCATCCTCGTTGAGTGCGTTGAGCTTGTGCGGGGCATTAAGCACAACCTCTGCCACGCCGTCAGCAATGGAAAGCTCAATCATGGTGACTCCTCAAGGACTGGTGAGACGAGAACCAAGGCGGCGGAGCCGGGCACCAGCCGCCAAATTCGTGCAGCGACGGCCGGCGCGAAACTAGACGTCGTAGTCAACTGTGACCTCCGGCGTGGTGGGCCGGGACTGGCACGTGAGGACGTAACCGTTGGCGAGCTCGTCCGGCTCCAGGGCGTAATTCTCCTCCATGTCCACGTGCCCGGACACGAGCTTGGCCCGGCAGGTCCCGCACACGCCGCCGGCACAGGCGAAGGGGACGTCGGGGCGCACGCGCAGGGCGGCGTTGAGGATGGATTCGCGGGCGTGGGTGGGGCTCAGGATGTCGGTCTTGAGCCCGTCGAGGGTGAAGGTGATCTTGTAGTTCTCCTCCGATTCGTCCACGATGACGCGGCGGCCGGCCTGGCCTTCGGGGCGGCTGGGCGTGCCGGTGGTGAACAGCTCAAAGCGGATCCTGTCCTTGGGCACACCCCGGGCGGCGAGCACGTCGCGGCACAGCTGGACGAGTTCAAAGGGGCCGCACAGGAACCATTCGTCCACGTCGTCACTGTGGATGGCCGTGCCCAGCAGCGCCTCGAGCTTGTCGGCGTCGAGCCGGCCGCTCATCAGGGGCGCAATGCGCTGTTCCCGGGAGAGCACATGGTGCAGGGCCAGCCGGGCCGGGTACCTGTCCTTGAGATCCGCGAGCTCCTCAAGGAACATGACGTCCATGGAGGCCTTGTTGGCGTACACCAGGTCGAAGCGGGTTTCGGCATTGGCGGCCAGCAGTGTCCGGGCAATGGCGATGACGGGGGTGATGCCGGAGCCCGCGGCGATGGCCACAAACGTGCCCGCGCCGCGGATCAGGTCCTCGGGGTGGTTCATACCGGTGAGCACGTTGGAGATATCGCCGTGTTTGGAGATGAACGCGCCCATGGGGCTCATGACGTCCAGGGTGGCTCCGACACTCAGCTCGGCGTTTGCCCAGGTGGAGAACTGTCCACCAAGGTCGCGCTTGATGGCAACCTTGATCTCGGAGCTGCCGTCGCCGAACTGGACCGGGGCGGCGCAGATGGAGTAGCTGCGCCGCACTTCCCGGGGTACGCCGGAATCGTCCGGCATCTGCAGGCGCAGAGCAACGTACTGGCCGGGGAGGTAGTCGTAGTAGCCGGACAGCCCGGGCGGGACGGCGAAGGTGACCTCGATGGCGTCCTCGGTGAGGCGCCGAACCTGTGCCACTGTCAGCGTGTGGAAGGCCGCACGACGCCGGGCGGCGGCGTTGGCGGGGACGCTCATCAGAGCACCTTGAAGTAGTCAAAGGGTTCCTTGCAGTCCTGGCAGACGTACAGTGCCTTGCAGGAGGTGGAACCGAAGCGGGTGATTTCCTTGGTGTTCAGTGACTGGCATTGCGGGCATTTGACCGCCAGCAACAGCCGGACTCGGCCGCTGTGCCCGCCGGCGCTGGCCTGCCCGCTGGGGGCGGCGATCCCGTATTCCTGCAGTTTCGCCTTGCCTGCGTCCGTCATCCAGTCGGTGGTCCATGCCGGTGCCAGCACCGTCACTATGTCCACCTGTGGGTAGCCTTCGGCGGCAAACACGCTCAGAAGGTCCTCGCGGATGGCATCCATGGCGGGGCAGCCCGAATAGGTGGGCGTGATGGTGATGCGCACGGCTGGCTTGGCGGACGCGGCACCCCGCCGGCCGCCGTCGTCCACCTCGACGGCGCGCAGGATGCCCAGGTCCTCGATGGTGAGGACAGGGATCTCGGGGTCGCAGACGCTGGCGGCGATGCCCCAGGCCAGCTGCCGGGAGGTCTTGTGAAGCGTGTCCACGGCGCTCACCAGCTTGCCCCGGGGTACTCGCGCGCCAGCACCTGCATCTCGGCCAGCAGGTAGCCCAGATGTTCGGAGTGGCGTCCCTGCCGGCCTCCTCCGGTGGCCATGGGTTGCGCAGGGACCTCCAGTTCCGCTTCGGCCAGGACTTCTCCGGTGGCGCGGTCAAACTCCGAGCGCAGACTTGAGGGCACCACGCCGGCATCGCCCAGCAGCACCGTCAGCGCATCGTCGTGGAACAGTTCCCCCACAAAGGGCCACATCGAATCCAGTCCATTGATCATGCGGCGGCGGGATTCGTCAGTGCCGCCGGCCAGGCGCAGCACCCACTGCGTGCTGTGGTCCAGGTGGTAGTCAACTTCCTTGACGGCCTTGGCGGCAATTGCTGCCAGCATGGGATCACTTGAGTGGCTCAGCTCCCGGTAGAGCGGGAACTGATAGTTGGCCGCAATGAATTGCCGGGCGATGGTGGCGGCAAAATCTCCGTTGGGCTGCTCGAACAAGTGAGCCGACCGGAATTCCGCTTCACGGCGGAAGTAGGCCAGGTCATCCTCGGACTTGCCCCACGCGCTTCCTGCGTACGTCAGGAAGGAGCGGGCGTGGCCCAGTTGGTCCAGGGCAATGTTGCCCAGCGCCACGTCTTCCTCCAGTTCCGGGGCGCGGGAAATCCAGTGGCCCAGCCTTTGCGCCAACACTAGGGCGTCGTCGCCCAGACGCAGCGCATACTCTGCCACCTCCTCGCCGGGCTTCTCGGCGCCCTGCCGGGCTCCGAGGGCAATATCTTCGGGGCGCAGGGCGTGGCCGGGTGGGGCCCCGCCAGCGAGGGCCCCGTCGCGAGCTTGCGAGCGAGGGGAGCTGTTGGGGGTTATGCGGGTGGCGGACGCGGACGCGTCGCCCAGTGACTGTTTCATAAATGCTTCACCCCTTCGCTCTTCGTGTAGTACGTGGCATGCCGGTAGTCCTTGCCCTGCGGCGATTCGAAGAAGGAACCCTTGGCATCGGGGTCGGAGGCGGCAATGGCGTCGGCCGGAACCACCCAGATGGACACACCCTCGTTGCGGCGGGTGTACAGGTCGCGGGCGTTGCGCAGGGCCATGGCCGCGTCGGGTGCATGGAGCGAACCGGCGTGGACGTGGCTGAGGCCACGGCTGGAACGGACAAACACTTCCCACAGGGGCCAACGGTGGGCACCCACTCCGGGCGCCGGCGCGGAACTTTCAGTGGATTCTTGGGCGCTCATGCTCAGGCTGCTGCTTTCTGCGCGTGCTTGGCGGCCTGCTTTTCGGCATAGACCGCTGCGGCTTCACGAACCCAGGCGCCGTCGTCGTGCGCGGAACGGCGGCGCTCCAGGCGTTGGGCGTTGCAGGGGCCGCGGCCGGCCAGGACTTCCTTGAATTCCTCCCAGTCCAGCGGACCATGCTCCCACTTGTTGGTTTCCGCGTCGAAGCGGATGTTCTCATCCGGCAGGCCCAGGCCCAACACCTTGACTTGTTCCACCAGCATGCCCACAAAGCGTGAGCGGAGCTCGTCATTGCTGAAGCGCTTGATGTTCCAGGCCATGGACTGCCGGGAATTGGGCGAATCGTCATCCGGCGGCCCAAACATCATCAACGACGGGGCGTACCAGCGGTTCACCGCGTCCTGGGCCATGCTGCGTTGTGCGGGTGTGCCGTTGGCCAGCTCCAAGAGGATCTCAAAGCCCTGCCGCTGGTGGAAGGATTCCTCCTTGCAGACGCGCACCATGGCCCGGCCGTAGGGCCCATACGATGCCCGGCACAGCGGCACCTGGTTGCAGATCGCGGCGCCGTCCACCATCCAGCCGATGGCTCCCATGTCCGCCCAGGTGACGGCGGGGTAGTTGAAGATGGAGGAATAGCGGGCCTTGCCGGCAACCAGCGCGTCCATCATCTCGTCGCGCGTGGTCCCCAGGGTTTCGGCGGCCGAGTACAGGTACAGGCCGTGTCCGGCCTCGTCCTGGACCTTGGCCATGAGGATGGATTTGCGTTTGAGGCTGGGCGCCCGCGTAATCCAGTTGGCCTCGGGCTGCATACCAATGATCTCCGAATGCGCGTGCTGGGAGATTTGCCGCACCAGTGTGCGGCGGTAGGCCTCGGGCATCCAGTCGCGCGGTTCTATCCGGGAGTCCTTGGCGATGATCGCATCAAAGTTTTCCTGCCCGGCGGCGTCCCACTCCGCTGCAACCTGGGCGGGCCGACTGCCGGAATGCTCACTGTGTGCCACGACTGCTCCTCGAATCACCCAAGAATTAATTACCGACCGTTCGTTCAGAATATATCCCCGCCTTGAGTGCGTCAACCATTCCGGGCAGCGGGCCGGAGGCATTGACAAGGCACTCGCGAAGGGTATTACCTAATGAACATTCAGTAAGAAAAAACAGGGAGCATGTATGGCGGCAATCGAGTCGCGAGTTGGCCATCCGTTGTTAAAGGACGACGCCGCCTCCGCCTGGCTGGGGATCGAGGTGCTGCGCATAGATGATGGACATGCCACGATCGCCATGACCCTGCGTGCAGAAATGATGAACGGTTTCGGTATCACGCACGGCGGCATGATCTTCGCCTTTGCGGATTCTGCCTTCGCCCTGGCCTGCAACCCGGCCGATGGTGACGCGGACACCGTGACTGTGGCATCCGGCGTCGACGTCAATTTCCTGGCCCCCACGCACGCAGGGCAGCGGATCCTTGCCGTTGCCAACCGGCGCCAGCAGCAGGGCCGCAGCGGCCTGTACGACGTCCAGGTCCTGGACAGCGACGGCACCACGGTGGTTGCAGAATTCCGCGGCCGCAGCCGGACCATCCCGAACAAACCCCCGAAGGAGAAGCCGGCCAATGATGACTGACACCACCCAGGGCGATCCTTCCCAATTGGACGCGGCCGAGCTCCTGGGCCGGGACGAGTTGGAGGCACTGCAGCTGGCCCGGCTGAAACACACCCTTGCCTACGCCTACGCCCGCGTGCCCCTCTACAAGCGGAAATTCGATGAGGCAGGGGTGCACCCGTCCGATTTGTTGGAGCTGGCCGATCTTGCCAAGTTTCCGTACACCACCAAGGAGGACCTGCGCCAGGAATACCCCTTCGGCATGTTCGCCGTGCCGCAAAGCGAGGTGGTGCGCATCCATGCCAGTTCCGGGACCACAGGCCGGCCCACGGTGGTGGGCTATACGGCCAACGACATCAGGGTGTGGGCTTCGCTGGTGGCCCGCTCCCTGCGCGCCTCCGGAGTCAGGCCGGGCATGTTGGTCCATAACGCCTACGGCTACGGCCTGTTCACCGGCGGGCTGGGCGCACACTACGGCGCCGAGGCGCTGGGCACCACCGTCATCCCCATGTCCGGCGGGCAGACGGAAAAGCAGATCCAGCTCATCACCGACTTTGAGCCGGACGCCATCATGTGCACCCCCACCTACCTGCTGACCATCATGGACGCCATGCTCCACCGCGGCATCGACCCGCGCAGTACCTCGCTAAAAATTGCTGTCTGCGGCGCCGAACCGTGGACCGAGGAGATGCGCCGCGAACTGGAAACGGGACTTGACCTGCAGGCCTGCGACATCTATGGACTCTCCGAAGTCATGGGTCCGGGAGTGGCCGGTGAATGCGTGGAAACCAAGGACGGCAACCACATCTGGGAGGACCACTTTCGTCCGGAAATCATCGACCCCTTTGACCACTCAACCGTGCTGCCCGACGGCGAGGAGGGTGAGTTGGTCTTTACCTCGCTGAGCAAGGAAGCCTTGCCGATCATCCGGTACCGCACCAAGGACCTGTCCAAGCTGCTGCCCGGCACGGCCCGCCCCGCCATGCGTAGGATGGCGCGGATCACCGGCCGCAGCGACGACATGATCATTTTGCGCGGGGTGAACCTGTTCCCGTCACAGGTCGAGGAAATTGCCCTGCGCATCCCGGCCCTGAGCCCACACTTCCAACTGGAGCTAACCCGCGCGGGCAGGATGGATGAGATGACAATCCACATCGAGCCGCGGGAAAACACCACGGCCTCCGAACGCGCCGCTGCGGGGCTGCTGCTGAAGTCCCAGATCAAGATCCACATCGGCTCCTCCTGCACCGTCGACATTGTCACCCCGGGCACCTTGGAGCGCTCGAACGGAAAGCTCAGGCGGATCTACGACAACCGGCCCAAGGCCTGAGCCATTCCGGCGGCCGACGCCGTCAAAACCCCGTGAGAAACTAGGAACCATGCCCGCCATCCTCCCCACCGCAGCCGCCCAGCCTCCCGCCAGCAAACGCGGACGCCCCGGATACGACCAGCAATCGGTGCTGCGCATTGCCGTGGACGTCTTCAACAAGCACGGCTACGAGGCCACGTCCATGGGCATCCTGGCGGAAAATTTGGGCATTTCCAAGTCGGCCATCTACCACCACGTCCCATCCAAGGAGGATCTGCTCCGGCTGGCCCTGGATGAGGCCCTGGGTGGGCTGGAGGAGATCCTGACGCTCGAGCGCGCCACCTCCGGAAGCGCCCAGGCCCGCCTTGAGTTCGTGCTCCGGGGCACCGTTTCCGTGCTCGTGGACAGGCTGCCGTTCGTGACCCTGCTGCTGCGCCTGCGCGGCAACACGGAGATGGAGCGCCTGGCACTGTCCCGCCGCCGCACCTTCGACAAGACCATCACCGGCTTGGTCTCCGCCGCCCAAAGGGATGGCTCGGTGCGCAGCGACATTGACCCCGGCACCATCACCCGGCTTCTTTTTGGCACCATCAATTCCATCGTGGAGTGGTACAAGCCCGGGGGTCCCCTGACGGCGAAGAAGCTGGCCGACGACGTCATCTCCATGGCGTTCGAGGGCCTGCACAAGTAGCCTGCACCCCACGTCCCGCCCCGCCCCGCCTGCCGAACGGGGAGTAGATGCTGATGTTGTCGCCCAACATCAGCATCTACTCCCCGTTC